>JAQXFF010000098.1 GCA_029250425.1 Candidatus Thalassarchaeaceae archaeon
ATCAGGGCTTGTTTTAATGGTATACACATCATCACTCACGGAAGTGATGTGTGCAATAGTCCAGTTGGACGAATAGTATGTTGTAATATTCTGATCTTTACCACCGACGTGTAGAAGTGAACCATCTGGACTGAAGCGAAGAGCATATGTGTCATCATCATGATTGGCAGACAAATTCATCAAAAGAGTCGCATTTTGAGTAACCCAATCAACAGTGTAGACATAAACGGCGGCATTGTTGTCGGCTTCATAGGCTGCAATCCCAAGCAATGTCCCATTTGGGGTAAAATCCAAATCTCGTGGATTGGATTGGATTGTCAACAGTGTTTTGATTTCATTTCCTGCAGCATCGAGTAGGACCACTTTGTCTCCACTATCAGCACCAGCGACAAGCATGCCATTTGGTGCGACTGCCAGTGTGCGAGACACTGAACTGCGGGATGAAGAAGTGGATACCCTTCTAGCGTAGTCGGCTTCATTGAAATCCGAAACCGTACCCTGGATCACATCAGGAGTACCGTCACCATCCGTATCAGGACACCCGAGCATAGTGACTGAAGAATTACCTACAGCAAATGGGCAATCGTCAATTGAATCGGCGTATCCATCCCCATCACCATCCGCTGCATGAGTACTAGGAATCCAAATAAGAACGGACGAAACCATCAAAATGGTTAGAAAAAACGAGGTTCGGCGATTCTCTCCCACAATTCTGACACAGTCACTCAGTGTTTGATGGTGTCGCTTCCCCGTCCGAGACGACTACGTCGTCTTCAAACAGGGCATTCGCAGCAACAATTTCAGTCGATTCAATCGTACCCCAGGGGTCAGTGGGCTGATGCTTTCGACCCCGCATCATTTGCAAAACAAAGATCAAGAACCCTAGAACGAAAATTGCAATGAGATTTTCAAACGACCCAGGTGTCTTCAATTGTTCACCAGCAGTTGCTTCCGGAGCGTCGAGATTTGTGCTAATTTGCAACCTTTGCCGGTTACCTGCAGCATCTGTCAACTCGACAGTCACCGCCCATTGACCTGGACCTCCTTCTGCATGGAATGACTCGGGTTGCATCCCAGCGAAATCTGAGCCAAAACCGGAATCTGAAAAGGAATCTTGCTCTACATTTTCGATCACAATTGACCACTCGATGACATCGTCACTTAAGAGGGATAAATCCACAGATACACGACAATCCGCCAGCTTAGGAATTCCCCAAATCGGTGCTGTCGGTTGCCGGTCACATTCAGTTTGACTCCAAATGAGGTTCGCATTCGGTGCCGTTCTGTCTGTTATAATCTGACGGACATCTGTATATGTGTTACCTGCCAAATCTGTCTGATATGTCCACATTTCCCATTCACCTTCGATAATCGGTAAATTTGCTTCAATATCGAACGTTCCCTCTTCTGTACAATCACCTGAACTGATGAGGCCACTGATATTGACAATTACAGGTAACCCATATTCACAGTCACCTAGAACATTCGTCACGCTTCGATATGTGGAATAGCCATCTATTGGAGTATTCACAGAAATTTCGGGTGGTTCTTGGTCAAGAGTGACAATCAATTCGTATACGAAAATTTTCTCTAAAGCATTGAGGTGGAAAGTGAGGTTATTCACACCCGTATGAAGGTCAATTGGGATGCCGACACTACCGTTCTGAATCGTGAAAACAGACCCGTTTTCACTTCCGTGCCACCACTCGTATAGTTGATCGGGCCCAAGTGTCAACTGCGCCCAAACCTGAGATGTGTTGACATGGGTATTGTTCCATACAGCATCAAGAATTGGCCAGTAAGTCTGCTCAGGGAGTATTACCTCTACACACTGCTCAGACAAATTAGGATCTACAACACCCTCGATTGCAGATTGATCCCAAGCATAAATACAGATTGTGTGGTTGCCTGTGCGAGCTAAATCAACATAGATTTCTTGACTGCCATTTTGGAATCCTCCTGCATGCCACACTCTTTCTTCATTAATTTCAACCCACTGATAACTCAATTCACTAACGTCCCAATCAATCATCAAATGATGATCGACAAGTACAAGGTTTTCTATGGGGGCTGAGATGCTAATGTGTGGTGCTGTCCGGT
>JAQXFF010000016.1 GCA_029250425.1 Candidatus Thalassarchaeaceae archaeon
TTTCATCCGCTGCACGATCAGCAAGTGATACAATGGTGACATCGGGGCCTTCATTTTCGATGATTTCAGGACCCTCTTCAGTGGAGACTGCTTCAGCTTCACGTTCAGCATCTTCAGCATCAAGAAGTGAACCACCTAGACTCGCGGGTGCTGGTAATTCCTCTGGGACTGATTCCATCTTAGATGGGTCTGGGAGTTCTTTGGTCAGTTTTGCCTTCTTCTCAAGAGTGGCTTCTGCAGCCTTAAGTTCGGCCTCTGCTGCTTCGCCGAGTTCAATTGCTTGTTCACGGTCAAAGTCTGTAATACGGCGGCTGCAACCATCACCGGCATGAGTAATCCCAATGTGGTGGTCTGCTAATTGCAAACTGACCTTTCGAAGAGTGACCATGATGAACTGAGCGCGTTGACTGCGCAAGCGACATAATCGAGCGATGTGTTCAGCATTGTAAGCATCGAGATTCTGATCAACTTCGTCAAAGTAGTAGAATGGGCTCGGGTCGTAATCCTGAATCGCGAAAATAAGAGCCAATGCTGCCATTGATTTCTCACCACCGGAAAGGAGGCTGAGTTTGCTCTTGCTTGATTTCCCTCGCGGTTGACACCACATCTCAAGACCGCCTGTGAAGGGTTCTTTTGGATTCTCAAGACGCAACTCTGCATTACCACCATCTGACAAACGGCTGTATACCCTCTTGAAATTCTCAGAAACAATTTCCAATACTGTGGTGAGGCGTGATTTTCGCTCACCTTCCAGCTTCCCTGTAAGTTCTATCAAATCGGTTCGACGCTTTCGCAGTACTGAAGAATCATCCGTAATTCTCACAAGACGTTCTTCCGCCTCATCATATTGCTCAATGGCCATCATATTTACATCGCCGAGTCCAGATATACGACGCTCTATATTGCGAACACTGGATTCAGCATCACCAACACTGGGCAAATCAATATCTTCAGAAATAGGTTCGACATTTTGAGTTGCCATCTCTTGGGTTAATTCCTCTAACAAGCGATTCTTACTCTCAATTTCTTGTGATAATTCATTGCACCTATTACGCAGAGATTCACGCTTGCCACTATTTTGCTCAAGGGCTGCCTTGATGCCAGCGCGATCTTCGCGTAGTGATTTGGAACGCTCATTGAGTTCACGGTGTTCTTCGGCAACCTGTTCGTGAGCTTCCGAAACCGTTGCTAATTCCGTATTGAGATTCTCGATTTCCGCATTAAGTCCCTCGATTCGCTCTTGAGACTTTTCAGTAATCGAAGATTGCTCAGATATGCGGCGATCGATGTCGTTGACGTTGTGTTGCAATAACTCAGTATTCGCATTGCCAGTAGCAAGTTTAGATTCTGCATCAATCTTAGCTTGCATTGCAGCAATCCGTAATTCATCACTGGCCCGAAGGCGGTCTGAGAGATGTTCTGGTGATGACGAAAGAAGGCTATCTGAAGCATTCTGGCGCGTTATGACTGCAATATCGTATGTAGCAGTGGAGGCATCTGCCCGTTCCTGTGATTTCCTGTGGATGTTTTTGACTTCAATAAGTTGAGCATTGCATACCTTGACTTTGTCCGCTGCTGATTCAAAAGCAGTGTTAGCCCGCTTCATATCCTCTTGCCAGGCTCGCAATTTGAGGCTGGAATCATTACCGCCCAGACTGTTGATACGCTCACGGAGGCGATGTTGGTTTTGACGTGCTTCGGCAAGGGCTGCATTGACTGTATCTGAAAGAAGTTCAAGACGGCTGAGTTCGGTTTCAGCTTGTTGGACGGCATTCATTCCAGCAATGTTACCACCAAACTGTGGTCGGCGGCCTCGAACTGCTCCTCCAACCATGGCACCACTTGCTTCTGTAACGCTACCATCTAGCGTAACCATTCGAACACCACCCATATGGCGACGAGCTGTGCCCATGTCTCGGACGATGAGGGTGTCTCGAACTGAATGCTTGACTGCAGATTCAATTGATTCGTCGAATTCTAGAAGGTCAAAGGCGAATCCAATGACACCATCTTGACGTGCCGTCATAACGGCTTTGCCACCAGGTCTTCGAACGGTGAGTTTGTTCAAGGGTAAGAAAGTGGCTCTCCCTGCTCGGTTATCACGCAACCACTTGATGCAAGTAGCAGCAGTTTCATCATCTCGGACAATGATGCTGTTCATCCCGCCACCAAGGGTGAAAGCCAACGCTTCCTCATGTTCCGAATTCTTTGGTTCACACAATTGTCCAAGTGGACCAAGGATACCAGAGACTTGGCCTGAATCTTTGAGATTCATGACAGCAGATACCGCTTGGGCTAGACCTGCTCTAGAGCCGGATTTATTTTCCATTTCACCTTGAGCGCGAGCCAAAGAACGTTCCGCTTCCCTGACTTGGCGTTCAATATCGTTAGTCTGTTCCATCAGGGTACTTTCTTGACGTTGTAGGCGGGTGAGTTCTTCGGCCAATTGGCCCCGATCATTTTCACCCCCTTCCTCTTGGAGATCTTCACCGACCAATTGTAAATCATCACGCGTAAGGCGAGCGTCCGCAAGAGATTCTTCAAGTTCAGCGAGACGCTCTTCAGTCATTGTTACTTGATTTAGAGCCCGGTCGGCTTCAAGTGATGCAGTGACACGAGCCTCGTCTGCCTTCGTAACTGCGTCAGTAGCCTTTCCAAAGGCCCGGTTCAAATCATGAGTTGCACGATCTCCGCCTGAAATTGCTTCACGTGCCGCTTTTTCTTCTGCTGCAGCAGATTCCATGTCGGCATCTGCTTTCACCAGTGCTTCTTGTGCATTGGTGAGGGCTACTAGGTGCTTATCCAGTGCATCTTGCGCGTTGGATTTTTCGTTGGATAGTACTTCAATTTCATCTTGGGCGTCTTCAATTGAGGATTCGGAATCCGAAATTCGATCTTTGCGGGTTTCGACGTCGACTTGCAATTTTCGAAGGCGTTCCCCGAGTGCTTTACCATCGTCACCTAGAACGGAATCAAGTTGGCGCTCGATATCAGCAATTTCATCGTCAAGGTCGAGAAGTTCTGAACTTGTTTCACGGATTGAGGTCGATAATTCTTCGATTCGAGAAAGGTAACCAGTCCGTTCATCGGCAATCATCTGGATATCATTGAGGCGTGAACGATGACGTGCATGAATTGCTGTGACGCGTGCATTGTCTAGCGCATCTGCTAGGTTGCGATACTTCAGCGCCTGTTCCCGCTCCTTACTGAGTGTTTTGAGGCGATCTTTGAGTTCATCTTCCAGCAATGCGATTCGCTCTAGATATTCCTCAGCCTTCTTCCGTTGCCGATCTGCACGCTTGATTTCATCATCGTAAGCGGTCACACCCGCAACATCATCCAGGACCTTTCTGCGGTCACGACTGGACATTGTTGCCAGATGTGTAACGTCCCCTTGTAGGACGATGTTGTAGCCGTCACCTCGTGCTCCTGCTTCGGTAAGGATTCGGCGGAATTCAGTACTTGTTGAGCTGCGCTCATTGAGGTAGTAAGCCGTGACTGAATCATTCTTGCGGTTCAGTTTGACTGTGCGGGTAAAACGGACTTCATCGGCATCTACACGGAGGCGTCGTTGCCCTGATGCATCCTCGGCGTTATCGAAAACCAATGTTGCCGTGCATGAGCGGGCGGGTTTGTCCTTCTTGCCACCATTGAAAATTAAATCCTTGACATTTTGAGCACGCAAACTCTTGGCACTGCGTGGGCCCAAAACGAATTGAATGGCGTCTCCACAGTTACTTTTCCCGCTGCCGTTAGGTCCAGTTATGGCTGTGAAACCCAATTCATACGGGATCACCACCTCCCCTTTGAACGACTTGAAATTCTCTAATTCGATTGCCTTCAGAAACATCCCATCTCACCTATTTGTATATCTCTGAAGATACACGCTAGCATAGCCTCGATTTCGGACCACCTTAAACACTGTGCTTCCCGCACACGAGAGGAGTGGGGTTTTTCATGGCCGGTAGAGCCGCCGTGATGCGTTTATTATCAGCCCAATGTGCCACTAAATTCACACTGATTGCAACCTGCACCATTACAATAATGACAAGTTCGACCAACACTCTCACCCAAATCATCATCTGCATTGATTTGGAAGGGGTCTTCAAACGCATCGAGCATCAGGGCCTTTCGCAAATCACCTACAGAAAAGTCGCCACCCAAATGGCGCTCTGCAGGCCCAATGAACTTGCGCGCACTAGAACTCCCAGCCGATGAACGAGATTGGCCCCGTCGTCGTAGCGACCCACCAATCAATGAGAATAGCAATGCAACAGTGAGGAGAATTAGCGACATCCCACCCATTAATGGGAAGCCGAAAATATCACCTGCATCGAGCGGTTGTCCATTTTCAGTCAACATACCGAAGAAATCAGCAACCCCGACAAGTGCAACCAGCATGCCTATTCGCTGGAATCGCTTTCCTTGGCGTTGATTTTTATTGGGGCGTTGTTGTTTGGAAAATAATGTTCGCAAAGCGGTCCATGTCAGAGCAAGGCCTACTGTCAATAAAATGATGTCAATTGGCTCCCAAGACCCCAATGGTTGCAGACATTCAGAAATTCCAGAATTGCTGAGTTCTGCTTGAATTGTTGGTTCACTGCACGCACCACTGAAAACCATCGTCAATACGAGTTTGTGCATCTCGCCGCTACCCATCTGATAGAAGCCGATGTGCAGATTCCATAGTGTGAGGACCGATAGCAACAGGCCGACTGCGAGTTTCGCGACATGCTTGGCTCGACCCATTACCTTCATTGTATACCGGGCGAGTATTATGACTATCGCCGGGTTCCCCCTGAGAGGATAACGTTGAATGCAACAATGCCTACCACCGAATGGAATGGGAGTGACACAATGGCTGATGTCGTAGTGGTCGGATCAGGGATTGCAGGACTATTTGTAGCGACTCGTTGCGCTAGAGCAGGGTTATCGACATTGGTTGTCACAAAGAAAAATCTCTCGGACTCTTCTACAAATTGGGCCCAAGGTGGAATCGCAGCTGCAATGTCAAATACCGATTATGACGCCCACATTGCCGACACTATCGAAGCAGGTTGTGGCCTTAGTGACCCTAGAATTGTCGAAATGGTGATTCGAGAGGCATCAGACCGAATTGAAGATTTAATCGCATCAGGTGTCCAATTTGACACTAACGAAGATGGATTTGATTTGGCCATGGAAGGTGGCCACTCTTCACGACGTATCCTCCATTCAAAAGACGCAACTGGGGCAGAAATTGAGAGAGCACTAATTGTTGAAGCCCGTGCCTCACCCAACCTTGAATTGCTTGAGGATCACATGGCTGTCGACCTTATTCTCGCGGACAAAAATGCTGAAATTAAGCGTATTTCGGGGATTTGGGTGCTCACACCAACGGGTGAGGTTCGGACAATTTCGGCTCAAGCAATTATCATCGCCGCTGGGGGCGCCGGCCATATTTATCGCCAAACCACAAACCCATCAGTTGCAACTGGTGATGGAATTGCAATGGCCCACAGAGCAGGTGCCAAGGTTCGTGATTTAGAATTCGTTCAATTCCATCCGACTGCACTCGCCCTCTATGGGGAACGACCATTCTTAATTTCCGAAGCACTGCGAGGTCACGGAGCAATTCTGATGACATCAGAGAACATGGTTGAATTGAAAAATGGAGGAGGTGAACCAGCACAATATTCGTTCATGCTTCATCATGATCCTCGTGGTTCATTGGCAACACGAGATATCGTCGCCCGTGCGGCTGATCAAGTAATGAAAAAAACTGGGGAGAATTGTGTTTGGCTGGTGACTTCACATCTTGATAGCCAGGAGATTCAAGAACGATTTCCAACGATTCAATCTAGATTGAAAACACATGGCTTGACACTTGGAATCGATGCACTTCCCGTAGCACCGGCTGCCCATTACATGGTCGGTGGTATTTCGGTGGATGAAAACGGTTTGGCGAAGCAATGCCCCGCTTGTTCAAATGAGGTTCAATATCCCGGTCTATATTCGATAGGTGAGGTCGCATGTACTGGACTCCATGGCGCCAATAGATTGGCCTCAAACAGCCTATTGGAAGCCGTTGTTTTCTCACACAGGTGTGCTGAACATGTAATCGCAAACGTCACAGCAGGCGAGGGTGAAATGTCACTTCCAGAATGGCGAGCAGATGGGTTGTCATCCTTGGTTGAACACGCACCCCTGAAAAGTGACCGAATCGCACTCCAATCAACAATGACGGATGATGTCGGGCTGGTCAAGCGAAATGCAAGATTACAGAGGGCTCAGCGCCGATTGGATTTCCTCAGAGAAGAGGTTGATCGCATTTGGAGGGGGAGCCTGCCTACCAGGGAAGTAATTGAATTACGAAATATGATTCATGTTTCGAGATTGGTCACTAGCGCTGCGATAAATCGTAAAGAAAACATAGGACTCCACCACAATTTGGACTGTGATTAAGCACGTGTACTCTGCTCTATACCTTTGACAAGAGCATGTAGTGTCTGATTGCGAGGTGTTGGAATCCCCAAAGCTTCACCACGTTTGATGACTTCTCCACAAATTGATTCGATTTCAGTTTCACGTCCGGCCATGATGTCCTGTAACATACTGACACGGTTGTCAGCGGTTGCACGACAGAGATCCTCTAACGATTGAGATAAATCAAAATCGGTCAAATCAATGCCTTCTGCAGTCGCAATTCTAGCCGCCTCCTCCATTGCTGCAAGACCAGTTTCAAACAATTCAGGGTTCAGGAGCATCTCACCATTTAGAACGCCAGCAATAGCACACACAGGATTAATCGCAACATTTAGCAATAACTTCGACCAAATGGATTTAGCAATATCTTCTGACCAAGATGGACGCAAACCCGCTTCATCCAATGCTGACATGAGGCTGTCCACTCGGGGTTCGACCGGTTCAAGGTCACTGCCACTAAAACCACCCATCGTAATGGTACCCCGGCTGGTCCAACGAACCTCGCCTGGTCCAATTCGAATGGCACCATGTGTAGTCGAGGCACCGAGTACCCGATGTTTGCCAACAAAATTCGCTAATTTTTCCATATGTCCAATTCCATTTGAAAAGCACATTGCGAGACCATTTAGGGACAAAATCTGATCCGTAATCTTGCATAAATTTGCCACATCATAACTTTTACCACAGAGAATAGCATATTCTGCCCATCCTTGTAATTCAATTGGGATATCGCCGATATTGGTGTCGAAAACTGTCCATCGATCGGGTGCAAGAGCGATGGTTCGCCCATCAGGGGTGTACAGTAAGAGGCCTACTGCATCAAGGGCCTGTGCAGTTTCCCCGCGTGCACATAAGAGAACTTCGCATCCGGACCGGGCAAGGCGGGAAGCAATCAAGCCGCCAATAGCGCCAACGCCCAACACTGCCACCCGCATCATACACCACACCCTTCAGGGGCAATGCAGTGACTGACTGCGTGAAGGATCCAATGGTTCGAAGATGCTTCAAGCCACAGTATATTCTGAATCGTGTAATTTTCTTCAAAAGTATTGATTCCTGTTTGCCATTGTTCACCAGGCTGCAATGTGAATGAACTCAGATTCAGACTTGATTGAACCCCAAATGTAGCCCTCTGCACCTCAATATATACAGGTTCATCACCGTGATTTCGAATGGGCCATGACGGGTCAATATGATTACCAGAATAGGCATCAATAGTCGTCGGCGCTGGCTGGAGTTTGGCAACTTGCAACCTTTGATGACCAAGGCACTGGAGTAACAGTCCCTCATTGGGAATTATCAATGTGCCATTCAGTGAATGGTTTCCATCTGGGCTGTAAAACCCTTGAGGTATTTCAGACAAATTCCAAACCCAAGTACCATTCTCATCAATAGAATGCCAATCTACAGTTTCTGGGTTTTGATTGATCCCAAATGGACAACGTATAGATTCGCCATCCTCGATGAGTACGAGGTAAGATTCTCTCTGGAATGCCTCAGATGCAGGGTATGCACCCTCAAACATTTGGATGTGCTGTTTTTCAATACTGAGTTTCCATTTGATTACCGTGCCATCATCCATCGTTGCGATCAGATCGGGAGCGACCATCATCTCCAAATCACCATACAACTCATTGACGGTCCGACTAGATCCAAGCACACCATCGATACAAACGGTTTCATTGACTCCTGAAGATATGGCTAAAATCGATTCGCCAGCAAAGGAAAACAAAGGAGAATCAATTGATAAATTCCCCGAGCGGCCCTCATCCAAGTGCAATTCAATGCAATACTGTGGCGCATCCCAATTGCCATCCCATGTCCACTGCGGTGTGGCAGCTGCTGGCCGAGACGAGGGGGTGAAGAAAATTGAATGGCTGTAAGATTCGAGATTTTCTTCCCAATGTAGCACCATGATAAATGATGAAGAAGCAGACATCAGAACCTCTGCTTCGAAATCAATTTGATAATGTTGATTCGATGATGGACCGATGTCTTTGAATTCGCAATTATTGATCCCGTCGGGACTCGATTGACCACAACCACTCCATTCACTCATGACTTCAAGACCCACAAATGAGGTTTGAAAATCAATATCTATGGGCATGATACCTTGTGTTTTCAGAGGCAATACCAGTATTCCTGATTCACCCGGGTCGAAAGTGACCTCGATCGGCCAATCTGATGTGTCAAGACCAGCGTCCCAATCTTGTAATTCCTCTACTGGCACCAAACCAGGGAAACCAAGTAGCAGTAAGGCGATCAGTACAATTCCAAATTGATTTCTCACACCATCATCTAGCCCAACGAATTCATTCAATACGAAAGGAGTGTTACTTGATTCGGGGCTAAAGCGACGCCAAGCCCCAAGCCCAACCAAAATCAACCATGGGAAAAAACCGCCATTCAATATGACATAGATTCCAGCACCCAGAATGCCCACGAATAGCCATGTTTGAGTCCCACTCTCTTCCATTTCACCCGGGCTGAGGAGGGCTGAAAGTAGGCGATCACCTGGGAATCCGGGCAAAGGTAGCAACAAAATCCACCCCATGGTGGTCAACGATATCCCTGCAAGACCTAGAGGGTGCAACCAAACCGAACGGAGGGACATTTCTTCAGAACTCAAAAGAAAACCCAACACCAATTCAGAAACAATAGAGGGTTCTACAAGGGGTGGTGCAGATTCAAAATTGGGTGTGATACTCGATGTAATCCAATACCCCACAATCGTAAGTATTGAACCCGAGACAATCATTGTCAATGGGGCGATGATGGTGATTAATGCAAGCGATTTACGATTGCTAAAAGTAATCAAATCCATTCGCCTTTGGCTGGTAAAACCAATGATACCGAATGGCCAAATCGGTGCAGCAGGAGTCATCAAAAATGGCACCGCAAGTGGAATATGGTGACCTAAACTAACACCTCCTTGAAGAGCGATTCGTCGGCGTAAATCACTGCTGATGAACATCACAAGTACAATTGGCAATGCAAACCAACAGAAGGCTTCTGTCAATAACTGGGCATCCGTCAATTTCAATCCCGTATCTTGTAATTGCAACCAAGCGGCACCCGCAAGTGTCAGGAATATTGTGAATACGGTCCAAATCGCAGTAACTTGCCCATTCGAAAGGCCTTCAGCTTGAGGGGGTTCTGGTAAAATGACAAGGTCGTATGGACTCCCCTCTTGGAGTATAGCAACCCATGACAACTCCCGCAGATGCTTATTCAACGCAATGAGAGCAGTATCTGCACTGTCTTGATTGGTAGCTAGTTTGACTTGCCAACCAATTTCAACATCTGGAACCTCATCAATAATGTGGAACCAGCGCCCAATAATTCGCTCAAGTAGATCTCGATGGGACCATAATTCCGCATCAATACGGATGGGTTCAATCGTGTCCGCCTCGCCCATGACCTCACCTCTGTTGGGACTTGCGACCCTTCAACCGCTATATGACCCACGCTTCTCAAAGGTGACGTTCAGGACCGTAGGTCCTGTTCATTTATTCTTGAAGCGTTTGAGTCTGAACGTCTCTTCACGCTCCATTTCTTCAAGTCGAAGTTGAATGAAAGATTGTGCTTCCTTCATTTCTGGGATGACTTTGAATTCAAGTGCATTCACACGACGCTTGGTTGCCTCAATTTCGACAAGTAATCTTTTGAGTGTGGCTTCCATCTCTGCGGCTTTGACTATTTTTCCGATGAGTTTTGAATATCCATCTGCGGCTTCATCAATATATGCTGAACCACCTATCAGGCCCATGCCACGATCAAGTATTGTACTTGTCAAGTTAGAACCTTCTACACTAGGAACAACGACACCCATGATGTTTCGTGGTTTGACTTCAACTTCTGGACGATTCGAAATTGCAATCGCTGCACTTTTGACTGCAAGGCCACCTTCGATAGCCCCTGCTAAACTGATCCCTTGAACGGCCTCTCTATAGGTTTGAACAAGGCCTTCTCGTGCCTCGATCATCTCTGAAAGTAGCATTCGGAACTCATGGAATAAACCATCACGCTTCAGTTTCAGAAGGTTGTAACCATTCTGGGTCTGCTTGATGCGTCGCTTCAAATTGATGAGTTCGGAACGAGTGGGTTTGATATCCAGTGCCATTCATCTCACCTCCTTCAGTCAATTACAGTATGTACTCACTTCTTTTCAGTTGGATGATACTTGTCAATCCACTTCTGATCTAGGCGAACAAGATACTTGGTCGAAATATTCTGCATGAGATCCCAACACAAATCAAGGGTTTCTTCAATTGATCGATCCTCATCACGACTCTGACGTAGGAACTTGTCCTCAAAGAGGGCTGAGAAGTCCAACAATTGCTTGTCACGCTCGTTCAACGCATCTTCACCAACAATGGCAACCAAGCCACGCAGTTCACGGCCTTGTGCATAACCGGCATACATTTGGTCAGACACCGATTTATGATCCTCACGGGTCGTCTTCTCACCAATCGTACCACCCATCAATCGTGATAGGCTCGGTAGCACGTTAATCGGTGGATAAATACCGGAACCGTGCAATTCACGAGAAATCACAATTTGGCCTTCTGTAATGTACCCCGATAGATCAGGGATTGGGTGTGTAATATCGTCACCAGGCATGGTTAGAATGGGAAACTGTGTGATGCTTCCCTTCTTTCCTTTCACCAAACCTGCACGCTCGTATAGCATGGCCAAATCGGTGTACATGTAACCTGGATAACCACGGCGGCCGGGCACTTCTTCACGAGCTGCACCAACTTGACGCAGTGCGTCGCAATAATTGGTAACGTCCGTGTAAACTACGAGAACGTGGTAATCTTGCTCGAATGCAAGATACTCGGCAGCAGTCAATGCAAGGCGCGGTGTAATCAGGCGCTCGACAGCGGGGTCATCGGCCAAATTTACGAACAGTACAGCGTTCTCCAGTGCACCGGTTCGTTCTAGGTCACTTCTGAAGAAATTGTATTCTTCGGCTGTGATTCCCATGGCACAGAATACCACAATGAACTCTTCGTCAGAATCGGTCAGTTTGGCTTGACGCGCGATTTGAAGTGCAATATCATTGTGAGGAAGGCCTGATGCACTGAAAATGGGCAACTTCTGTCCTCGCACGAGAGTTGTACAACAATCAATTGCACTGATACCAGTTTGAATGAAATCGTGAGGCGATTGTCGGCTATACGGGTTAATCGCAGCACCAATGATGTCTGCCTTGCCTTCAGCAACAATGTCAGGCCCACCGTCACGGGGTCGACCTGCGCCATCGAGAATTCGTCCAATGAGATCCTTACTCACAGGGAGCTTGAACACGTCACCCATGAACTTGACACCTGTGCCAAGGTCCACACCTGCTGTACCCTCGAACACTTGGACAACGACCATGTCGTCGCTGGTATCGAGCACCTGTCCATTCTTCATGGTACCATCAGTCATGCGCAATTCCACAATTTCACCGAAAGCAACTGGTTCTGTCTTGTTAAGGAAAACCAGAGGTCCCTTAACGTCCGTGATTGTTCTGTATTCTTTTCCACT
>JAQXFF010000111.1 GCA_029250425.1 Candidatus Thalassarchaeaceae archaeon
TGTAATGTCTAAATCTGACAGCCGAACACGACCTGGACTTCCAGCACGAATCGTGAAAGTAATGTTTACGTCACCTTCCCCATTTTGTGGGATTTCAGCATTCAGAGCATCAATTAATGATTGTCCTGAGACCACAATCGGATCTTGTAATCCACCAGTCCCGGTGTATTCATCTGTGTTATCATCGCCAACATCAATGCGAACTGCACTTGGATAGCCTTCCTCATAATGTAAAGTCAATTCATCCAACGTTGGTGTAATGGAAGAGGAACTTGTATTCAGTGCAATTTTGTAAATCAGTTTATTGCCGACACTGGTGCCCCAATCAATTTCCACATCGTTTTCGGCAAATACCCAATTTTGTCCATCATCGTTGGAAACCATGACTGCTGCTGCAGTACCAGTCGGTTCAGTCGAGGTCCAAGTGGCACGCATTCGACCAACTTGTGTACCCGTCGACAATACGGGGGATTCCCATTCGCCTGCGGTTTGATATTCGGATGCATAGTCGATTGATACCCACCAAGATACAGCGGTTGTTCCTACCAACTGAACTTTCCATTTCAATTCAGTACCGGGGTAATCAAAGTGTACAGTTTCATTGTTTGTAACTGGAACCCAGTGTGTACCACCATCTGCACTAATCCAGTACTCAACTCGATCACCAGCAGCACTGGTCGTCCAAGCAACTTCCATGTTCGCTGCAACGACATCGTCGTCAACTTCTATGGATTCGCTCACCCAAGTGGAAGTACCGGGTTGTGCAGTAATCAGGTAGGGAATTCCGCTCCCATACTCTCGGAAACGCTGGCCCTGTGTCCAAGAATAATGATCCAATGTATTCAATCGGTTCCCGTCGTAGTGTACCCCATAACCATTGGCTGAGATGGAGGTTGTTCCTGTTTGCTTGGTTAAAACACTACCAGGATCACCCGTGATTGCAAAGCATTCAAGATTATCAGAACTCCAAGTTTGATATGTACGGAACCAGAATACGTCCCCATGTACTGACATACCCCTAACTTGTCCACTAGACATGAAATATGTGTAAAAATCAGTGCTGTTACGCTCAAAACCACCATTGCCATCGAATTCGTATTGCATCACAGATTTCCGAACACCATGGTTGACCCAGATACTATCCCTCGTACGGTCATATGAAATTGCAGTATAATCACCATATCCACCACTGCTTACATCGTATGATGAAATGCATTTCCAAGCCAACGGGTGACGAATATCCCACTCAATGATTCGATGATATTGTACAGCATTTTGTCCACGATAAGAGGATAAAATTCCAAAGGCCCTCTCATCATCAGTGATGGCCCAATCTCTCCAACCGTACGTCTGCCATGAACCTGGCAAGGAGGGAACAGTACATGTTCCAATGTCCAAATCGGGCCTGAGGGCTTGGTTGTTAGGTCCCGTCGTCATTTGGGTCCCATTGTTTGTGTACAATACCTTCATTGTATTCTTGAGTGTGTTCGAATCCCATGTTGATGCAAAAATCATGTTCCGATAAACAAATGCGGCACCGTTGTAAGTGGCAGTAGTGCCAGAAGGCAAAGAGATTTGTGAGCTAAAACGCGTCTCACTGACGTTGGTTGTATGTGGTTGTCGAATGGAATATGTGGCATTATCATACCAAGCATTTGCACTCGCCGGAGAAGTTTCTGAATCATGTGGCTCAAACCAATTACTCTGATCTTTCATCGATAAGGAGACCGATTCACCACGAGTGTCAATTTCAAGGGCTGACCCTTCAGTCCAATCACTTCTTGTGGTGTCTGTGATACTATTCCAACCGGTTGCAGAAGCACCTGAAATCGTAACCTCTGCCCCAGTAACTTCGGCACCTCTGGGCATCGATACCTGGATATTACGAGCAGGTGTACCTGACTGATAGAGGGCGATTGCTTCGGATGAACCATCGGAAAATGTGTACAAATGACGTGCACCACCACTGGTCGGTTCGATTTCATCAAACGTCAAAGTAGGGGCCGTGGGAGGTTGAACGGCCACAGCAAAAAGAGAAAGAAGAAACAAACTAAGCAGTAAGGTACTCTTCAGAATTGCTTGCCTTGTGGCCATCATCACCCAACCCCCGCAGATATTCGACACTATGCCCGCCTATCAAACTCTTCCCCACGGGTCAGGCCCCATAGGGGCCGTGACCCGGACCGATTCAGCTGGTTGTTCGGTCATCATATCGGATGGGCGTTCACGTCAGGCCGACTGGCTGGAAGAAATG
>JAQXFF010000131.1 GCA_029250425.1 Candidatus Thalassarchaeaceae archaeon
TTCAGGAGCCAGCACTCGATGAGTACAGCCAGCAAACTCGCACAATTGAAAGAAATGACCACGGTAGTTGCCGACACGGGCGATTTTGGAGCTATTGCACAGTATTCACCTGAGGATGCCACCACAAACCCTTCTTTGATCCTCAAGGCAGCCCAGATGCCCAACTATGAGGCTTTGGTTAAAGAAGTGATTGCATCTGCCTCTAATGGGAATCTGTCCAGTGAGGAGCAACTCTCAACGTGCATGGATACACTGTATATTCTAGCAATTCTTGATTGATATCAATTTTAAATTTACATCCCATTACTAATCCTATCTCTTCATGTTTGAGAATTCGATCTACAAAGGGGAAGCGTTCGGGTTCGGATAGAGCCCCTGCTGTATCAGCGGGGAATTTCTGCGGTGGCGCTCTTTTGCAATCCTCATTATCCAATATTCCCAATGCCCCTGCTGCCACCACCCGGCGTTTACCTCCGCCAAGCATTTCTTTCACGAATATATCCACGCCGATTTCAACAGGAATTGTTTCGATGCCCGCCTCCATAAATACGGACTCTAGTGAACCACGAGTTGCCATTCCAACATCCTGCCAACCCGACCATGCAATTGCTACAGCGCGAGGTGCAGATTCATGATGGGTAATACGACACATCTCTGCGTCTAGAATATTGTTGGCAGCAGCATAGTCAACTTGCCCTCCATTTCCAAATCGGCCAGCAACAGAAGTGAATGCACAAAGTACGCGTAACTCACTAATTTCTTCACCTAATGCATCAACTAATGCCCTCCACCCATCGATTTTAACAGAGATGATTTTGGTGAATGTATCCCATGACTTGTCAGCGACTAATTTCGAATCCTCAAGGCCAGCACCATGCACAATTCCTGTGATGGATCCACATTCCTTTCTAACCGCAGCTAACACTTTGGATACAGATTTTGCATTGGATACGTCACACGCGTCATACAATGCATGATTTCCCGATGCTTGAATGGCAAGCATCGTTCGATGAATTTCCAAGCTACGCATTTGCTTATTCCATTCAGAGTCCCATTCGACCATAGTGACCTTTCCAGATTCACTTTTCGCAATCATTTCTTCCCGGAGGCTCATCTTTCGTTCCTGTAAGGTCACCTCGTCATCTTGCAACCACTCTTCGAGTGATGCATCCAATCGCGTTCGCCCTAAGAGCACAAAAGTTGCTCCAGCATTCTTGCTCAATTCGGCAACACCAACGACGCATTTGGCAGTCACACCTGCACCACCACCGGAAACAACCCATATGTCATCAGATTGTAATGGTTTGACTTCGGCTGTGAGATCTTCTTCATACAAACATAGAGACCATCGTTTCCCGTCTCGAGATAAACCCACTTCCAGTGGAGATGTGCGACCAAACGCCTCAGCCCATATCTGATGAGCCAATGCTGTGGGGTCTGCTAACAATTCCGGATCAATGTCAACGGCCCTACAACGCAAATGTGGTTTCTCTTGAGCATAGGATTTGACAATGCCGTGTGCACCTGCAGCAAGGGCATTGAAGCGGCTGCTTGCATTTCCATGTCGCCCATCCATTGCACTAACAGACATTACAGTTCCATCCTCAATTGAATCGAAATGTGAATCAAGAGATTTCAGTAAACCAAACAAACCATGTGTTGTGGATGTGATTTGGGCATCTTGGGTTTCGCTTTCCCACCCCACGCCCGCAAGACGAAGAGGGGACAAATGGAGTAAGGCGACAACATCTCCCACATTGGCAAGATGCTCACTAACTTCTGCAAGTTGTTCATGATTGCCAGGGTTCACTCGGACAATGTCAATTGGACCGTCCTTCTCGATTTTGATTTTAGACACGATACTCGGATCTAACATGATGCGAACTGTATCAATCCCTGCGGCATCTAAGATATGGCAAAGAGTATCCGCAACACCCCAGGGGTCATCGGTCACGGCCACCACTTTCCCATCAATATTGAGGGGTTTGTCCGCTTCGGGTGGCGCTTCTTCAGCCTCAACTTGCCATCGTCGGACACCTGTTGTTTCAGGTATGACTCGAGCAGAGGAGGGCTCTGGTTCGGTTGGTTGTTCAGTCAAGACGCTTTGAATGGGTTCCTCAACAATAATTGGGTCCTCATCTTGACCTAGATACGCAATCATGTGATTGAGGGTGGGGTGCTCGCTCAAGACAAAGGACTCATCCACAGGCAATCCATAGTAATCTCTGAGTTCAGCCATAATCTCTGC
>JAQXFF010000142.1 GCA_029250425.1 Candidatus Thalassarchaeaceae archaeon
ACACAAGTTGACTCAGGTCAGCAAGATGAGATGCGTAAGCACGCGGAGGCCAATCCAGAGGGGTGGGAGGAATGGCTTCACGAGACACGTCTACAATTGACCAGATCTCATGTAGATTGGGTGTTGCACGTCGGTCGGGGCGAGGGAAAACCGGGTCCACTTCAAGCGTTCAACCTCTCAATGCCCACATGGTTCGATGGCGTCACACAAAACGAAGTGATGCAAACCCTTCGCCGCTTATGGCTTTCTAAATTATCCGTTATTCATGAGATTAAATTCTCTTATGGTCCCGGAGTTGGGAAACCAGGCCCGGTAGATGATTGGGCCAAAGGTGGCCCCCAGCCAGAACCCGACACAGCACATTCAACCAAAGAAGTCGAAACTGATGAAACGGGCGGCTTTGGCACAGGATTTGACCCCTCTGAATGGGTATAATTTCCCTCGCGCGCGTTCGCGCGAGATAGTGACCGCTAAGGGGTTCGGTTAAGTAGGTGGGAAATACCGTTTCCAAAGTGCTGGAGATGTTCTCCAGGGGGTCGAATATCATGAACAACAACAAACATAGTAGCATTACTCTGGTAATGATTCTCGTAATGAGCACGTTATTGATTGGCTATACACCACCAGTTGCACAAGGCGCCTCGGTCGTAATCACCGATGCTGTGCAACTTGTAGATGGTGGAGCGGTCAACGAACGTATGGCATCAATGACAAGTGACAGCGAAGGAAACATCCACGTTATCTGGACACGAAACACACAGCATTTGTATTACACAATGCTTGATCCACGAGCCCAGACAGTCATCGATGTAACGCAAATCTCCAACGGTGGCGGCCATCGTGCATGGCACCCAGATGTAGCCATTGACTCCGAAGATCGCATTCACGTGACATGGGCAAACAAAGCCAGCCAACACGAAATCCTGTACACACTACTCGACCCAAGCTTGGATGATCAGGATGGTAGTTCAGCAGATGATGGCACAATCTCCATCATTGAGGACACCGAAGTTGTCCGCCGCCAACAAAACCGCGATTGGCCAGCAATAGCAGTCGACAGCCAGGATAACGCACATATTGTGTGGGAAGATTCCTATGATCGGCATGATAAATACTTCCAACAACCACAAATTTACTACAAATTCTTGGAAATCGACGAAGCATCACGTGAAGCAATTACAGCGATTGACAGTACTCTACTAACCCCTATTATTGGCCACAAAGGTCACCCTGACATCGCCATTGATGCGGACGATCTTGTTCAGATTGCATGGGATGATACGCGTGGTGGAAAGGTAGAGATTGTTTCAGCAATCGACACATCAGGTTCCATGTATTCAGAATGGGCAGACATGTGTGTAGTATTCTATGGAGGCACATGGTCCAATGGAGGTTCATTCACTGGAATCAAGCCCATGCTTGAACAAGCAAACATCTCGGTTTTCGAAACATTGTATGCATTGGGTGGAATGTTCCCTAGTGCTGCAACAAGTGGCGCATGTTCCAGCCCCCCCCATCATGAGAACCCACGATCCAATCATCTTACGCAAGGTGATGATTCTGGTGGCCTCATCAAATTACACTCAACCATTTACAATGGTGGCGCACAAAGTGGCGGTTACCAAGGTGAAGATTGGGGACCAGGGAGTGCTTGGGCATGCTTGTCTTGGGTAGATGCTCAAGGTAACGTACCCGGTAACCCACCTACCACACACGATCACAAATGGAATCCCAACGCAACAAAGATTGTCATTCCAATCAGTGACGAAGGACCCAAAGGTGGAGATCCGCCACAACAATCTGATGATATTGCGAGTATCAACGAAGCACACGACGCTTGCGTAGATGCTGGAGTCATCCCAGTAGGGATATACGGTTCATCATGGGGGGCCAACAATCAAGTTGCAAGCCATATGAAAGATCTTGCACAGTGCCCGAATGGCCAAGTCAATACCAACCCACGTATTTGCCCAGGTTCCACAACTCGAAATACTGATGGTGGCGGGCAAGTGTATGCTTTCCCAGCTTCTTCAGCAAACAATATGGCTACATTGGTTGAGGCAATGGTTTTCCTAGCAACCAACAACAGTCGTGAAATTTACATGACAGTTCTTGACCCCTATGCAAAGATTCAGAACCCAGCTCCAGGTTGGGTATATGGCCAATCAGGGACAGATGAGGCGAACAACCGATACACAGAGGATTTGGGCCCAAGTCAGGACTCCAATGGCTACGGCCATCTTGTTGTTGTCAACGACACACGAGTTACATTGGACGACGCATTCAGCCTGCACCCTTCATTGGCAATTGACAACAGTGGCGACACTCACCTGACTTGGATGGATACTCGCGATTATGGTTTTGACAAGGATGACAATTACGAGGTATACTACAGTCGCCTGCGCCTTCGTGGCGCTGCAGAGTGGGACGGTGTATCGGGCGGATTGCCGACCTACGGAATCAAGAAGATCGTAGATACTCGAATATCATACGTTGAGGGAGCTAGCAATGTCAATCCGAATGATTACTACAGAGCTTCATCGTATATGCCACAAGTGATTGCAGACAATCAGAACAACGTCCACATTTCTTGGCTTGAAAATTCCAACACCAGTCAAGGCGAATCAATCATGTATACACGATTGAACCACACCAACGATGTTGGTGATTGGCCACTGAACAGCATTGCTGCAGCGGTATTAGACCCGTGGGAGCGTGTTGACGTAACTGAATGGCACAGTGATAAATTGGGCCCCAACAATGGCCGAGCGCCAGAACTTTCTCAACCACCGGCATTTGCAAATGACCTTGGTAGCGGAGCCCATATTGGGTGGTCTGATACCAATAAATGCAATGAGAATTCCAACAATGGTGCATACACAATTTGCTACACTCACGTGCTTACAGGACAGGTTGACGTTGATTTGGCCGACGATGAGACGTATTACCATGTGATAGAACCCGGTGAACAGACAATTTACAATTTGACAGTGAACAATTCGACACCCGGGCCGATCGATTTGGTATCAGATACATTTGCTGTTAATCTTTCAGGGGTCCCTGTAAATTGGACTGCGAATTTATTCTTCGCCGATAATCATACTGCGATTTTCCCAGAAACGCCAATTTTCTTGCTTGGCGGAGAATCAGTTCGTGTTTACTTACGAGTTCGCGCACCATCAATATATCAAGCCAATGAGGACGAGTTGGCACAAGTTGTTGTCTCAGCAGTGTCCTACAAAGACCCTGCAATTCGCAGTGATCGTTTGACACTGACTCTAATGGATGTGGTTCACGGCATAGAGTTGGAAACAAGTCACTATCAATCGGATGTAGAGCAAGGTGAAACTGCGATTTTCTCGATTACAATTACCAATACTGGCAACGTCTTTGACACATTTGCGTTCTATGACCCCACAACTCTGCAAGGCCAACAAGAATGGCTGCTACCATGGGGTTGGCAAATCAACTTCCCGTTGATGGTCAGCTTAGATCCAGGTCAATCAGTGACAAAGAATCTGGAAATTTCAGTTCCAACGACACAGGATCCCGGCACATTTGCTCTGTATCTCAAGGGTTGGTCGATGGGCGAACCAGTCAAGAGTTTAGACAAAGGCACATACGACGTGTTGGAATTGTGGGTAAACGTAAGTATCCGTTCGACTGGAAACATTATCTTCGAAATCTTCGATACGTCTGAGTATGTCATGCCTGGCGATTGCCACACCTACACAATTGATGTCATCAAGAAGTTCGCACCAGGCTATCTGATTTTCACCACCCCCGGTGCTCCAGAAGCCAAACCCGATGGAATGCCCATGAATGAATGGCAATATGATCATTGGACTGTGAATTTGGACTTTAGCAACGCACCCGGTGGCAATGAAGGTGAAATGAGTAAAGCACGACATTGGTCTCAAATCAATATCCCTTACGAGGTCGCTGTTGTTGTTTGTGCACCTCTCAACGCCAGTGCGGGACTTGGTCCTGCAATTACGGTGAAAGCGCATCTACAGGGCGCATCTCGAGTATCAGATGCAGTGATTCTTTCAACAAATGTAGAGCACGTCTATGATTTGGAAATGGAAGCACCAAGCACCACATACTCCGTTGACCCAGGCCAAGCTCTTGTTGTCCCCATTACCACGACAAACGATGGCAATGGCCCAGATCGATATGATATGCGCACGGCATCAATTACCGACGCCAACGGATCGCAGTTGTTATGGGATATTCAGATCCCTCGCGCAACACTATCTGAACTAGAGCGTGATGATGCTGAAACAGTTGATGTCGTCATCAACATCCCTGGACAAATTGTGGCAGGTAACTACCAAGTTGTCATCAAAGCATACAGTGAGGAATACTTTGAAGGCACAGATGAGAGAGATGCAATACTATTCGACATCACTGTGAATCAGTTCCACGATATGCAAATTTGGCTTGACGAGACAGTTGAAAGTCAAATCAAGACCACTGCACCAGGTCGCACAGTACGATATTTACTGAATGTAACCAACAATGGAAACGTCCCTGATATTGCCACATTACACAACCACACTAAGAGTGGTAATGAATGGAATGATCAGCCAAGTATGGGTTCACTTTCAAGTTGGAATATTGAATATGCAATGGTTGAAGATTTCGACACCGAGTTGCCCAGGGAGATTCCTTGCGTAGAACTTGCAGTTGGCGAATCTGCCCCATTGTATGGGTGTGCATATCATGCCGATGGTACATGGAGTCTAGCAGAAATGGAGGCGTACACAACCGTCCAAGTCATGGTAATCATTGACATCAGCCCATCTGCCACCCTCGCAAACCGTGAGATTGGAATCAAGGTCTTGTCGAACTATGGTGGTTCACCAAATGGTGACACTGATGAGACTGCATCCTGGTTAGACAGTTGTACAATTGATGCTGACAACGACGGTCTTCTTGACAACGTATACCCATGTGATACCAACGAACAAGTTCTGCGAATCCGACTACGAGCGCCCGATCTAGAAATCGTTGACGTCACTCCAGTGCGAACGGAAGCCCCAGTTGGTGAAATGATTCCAGTGAACATCCAGATTATCAATCGAGGAAACGTTCACGCCACTGACATCAACATCGTTCTTTGTGAAGATGAGACTGAAGACAACATCCGGAAGAACATATGTTCTGAAGAAAACGTCGCTTACCGTCAAGTGATTGGTGCATTGATGCCACCCGACGACAGTGGTTCTGCTGAACCAGTCGAGATTACATTGCTCTATCCTGTTACAGCAGGTAACCACAACGTGGTTGCAATCGTTGACCCCGGCAATCTCATTATTGAAGCCAATGAAGCGAACAACCGCAAGGATCTCGGACAACTTTCGAGTGAAAATGGGTGGATTGACGTTGCAATGGAAACCGCGGGCACCTGGTCTGTTCCAACAATGATATTGCTACTCACCATTGCATTGATGGCTGTTGCAGGCATGGTCATGATTGGCCGTCGACGTGAAGCATTGGCTCGCGTTGACGCACAATCTAGCATGATCACAACTGAAGAGGATATCCGCTTCTGATTGAGATTACGACGAATCGCTCTTGGCCAACCACCAAGGTAGCAACCGATCATCTTTGGTCGCGATAATCGTACCCGTTTCAGCACCAAGTTGCCGCATCATAACGCCACGTAGTGCATCCATCATTTCCTCAGCTCGCTGAGGTTGTATTTGCATTCCTGCACAGAATTGGTCTAAGTCAACAGGTCGCCTTGGGGCCTCGAGCAAAACGTGTGCTAACTGCCTCTCTTCGTAAATATCGAAGGTGTCATCCACAACACGGCTGGCTTTTTGTTTGATTTGTTGGTGTAGAGCAATCAATGCATCTCGTTCAGCATCGAGACGATCCAGCTCGTCGTTTAATTCCGAAAGCATACCCAATGCTTCAGCCATAGGCAATCTTCGCCGAGTTCCAACCCGTTCTGCAACACCCAACACATCCTCCGGCAAACGACTTGACAATCGAGTAGGGCCACCTGACGGAAGTTGACGATGTTCAGCACGGAATAGGTCAGGCCCCAAATCCAATCGTAGTGAGAAGGATTGCGTGATTGCATAGATCCGCTTCGGCGGCCCACCTTTTTCGCTGGGTACTTTTTCACTGACAACAAAGCCAGCATCTTCGAGCACTTTCAGATGTTTCATTATCGCTTGCTGTGAAACATCGAGTAATTCTGCTAGTTGTAGAGGGTAGTGAGCCTCACGGACGAGATGCTCCAAAATAGAGCGACGTGTCCTATTTTCCAGTATGGAAAGTGCGGTATCGAAATCCGTGACCACTTCACAACCCAGTGTTAACTAGCCATCGGACTCCTATGAATCCTCGGCTGGTTTACCCTTCGTCCCATGACTTCCAACTACGTTCTACCTGCTCGCCATCATCATTGTCTAATTGCGGCTTGGAATCATCCACTGTATCGATGTCATCTACAACTCGGGACAACCCTCC
>JAQXFF010000151.1 GCA_029250425.1 Candidatus Thalassarchaeaceae archaeon
ACCCCGGATGACAAGATACCTAGCGCACACAAGATTTGCTGCTTCGGTTGTGGGATTATTCTCATAGGTGTTGGAATGGGGTATTTTGCGCTATTGGGACTATTAACGGGTTCATTAAACAAGGAAAAGGTGATTCTAGTACAAGAACAATGACGGCATTGACGGGGCCGAACTATTCATGATAGACATTCACCATGAAATCACCTACAGTTGAGACAATAAAGACGCACAAGGATGAACAGAAATCAATCAATTTACGAGCCCCAATAGGCCTCACGGATGTCTTGATTCGCTTGCATGCAAGCGACAACATCTGCGGGGCGTTCAGGCATGGATTCTAACCCTGAAAGATGATTGTAAATGGGTTCGACATTGGACATGTTTACCACGCCCCAGCCGACCTGTGTGCAGGGGGCAATTGGAGAGATTGGCATGGTGCCAGATGTCGGATCCCAAGTTGAAGAACCAGGGTACCAAGCCGACTGGTTCAACGCATCCCTCAGTTGGCTGTTTGTAATCGAAAGATTGGTGCCATTGACCAAGAGGCCGCCGCGCTCCTCAGATGCACCGGAACCCATGTCGCCTGCTAGGTCACGAAGTTGAGTCAAAATCAGACTGAGAATACCAGCGGTTCGAGGTGTCGCAAACGAGGTACCGGATGTTTCATGATAACCATCGATGTCATCATGATTGGGCAATACTTGTGTCCAATCCGCAGCGATATCGGGATACGAACCACTCATTGTTTCCTTTTGGTCGTCCCCTTCTTCAGCATAGCCAGAAACACCGATTGACCATGGCGGCCCTGCTGTGGAATCTTGAACAGCTGGAGATGGTGTATTGTCAGCAGCACCGGTGTGAACCTTGTTTTTCTCAACCACGCCTACGCGCGTTGCATCTTCAATCCCTGGGACTGGGACGCTACCAATTGGTCCGAATGAAGTTGTGATGATATCGACCAGTGGCTGATTTGCAGCGGCGAGTACCGCTGCATCACTGAACCCTTCAACGAAGAAAATAATCGCATCGGGATTCGCATCGAGAACCGCACCTGTGACCGCAGTGCCGTGGCCATCTGCAGGATCATCAAGAATAGGGATATTGGTATCATCATCCGGTGTTGTACCGATGATTCTCGTCCCAGGGAAATAGACAATATCTGTCGCTGTAATGACGTCCCAGCATGTGGGTGCGTCCGCTTCATACCGCTCTTGCCATGTTCCATTTTGAGTCAGGTTGCACGACATTGTCACACCGAGGCCATCGAGTAGCCACTGTGGTAAGGTTTCGTTCAATACGAAGCGTTCGTGATAGACATTGATTCCAGTATCGATTGGAGCGACCACACTGTAAGCACCGAAGGTGATTTCTTCCTCGATTTCTTCAGGTGCAACAGCCTCATTACCAAAGCAACCGGAAAGAACTGAGCAAAGCATCAGTGCGGAAAGAAAGAGTGTGAGGTTCACCTTTCGCATACTCATCCCCAGCCCTAGGGGGCCGGGTTCTGGGCTTCAACTCAACGGTTGACCCGGAACCGCAACACCACGCAGGGCCAAGGTTAGAGATCTTACACCCCGCCAATAGGTTCAACAGAATGAAGCACTTGGCGATGCTTGATGAAGCCGCTAATAGTTGTCAATTTCAAGACCTACAGCAGTGCTCATGGGGCTAATGCCGAAATGCTGGCCAAATTCATGGCGGAAGCGGATGCTGCCTGTGATTCAGCAGATTTTGTCGCTGTAGTTTCAGCATTTGACTTGGCATCAGTAAAGGCAGCGGCACCCAACCTGCAAGTTTGGACTCAACATCTCGACCCTGTCGGATTTGGATCTCATACAGGATGGCTTCATCCTGAAACTGCAATTGAGAGAGGTGCAACAGGCACCATCATCAATCATGCAGAACACAAAGTATCTATTGACCATGTCAAAAATCTGCTCGCACAACTTCCTGACGGATTCCCAGTATGCGCTTGTGCCGCAGATTTGGATGAAGCAAGAGCACTAGCGGCTCTTGGCCCAACAATGATTGCAGTCGAGCCGCCCGAACTCATTGGAGGTGACATCTCAGTAACAACTGCTGACCCAGAAATTGTTTCAGGCACAGCTAATCTTGTGAAATCAGTTAACCCTGATGTAAGAGTTCTTTGCGGTGCAGGAGTCAAAAACGGAGATGATGTAGCAATGGCAATTCAACTTGGAACAGAAGGAGTCCTTCTGGCCAGTGGAGTCACTAAAGCAAACGACCCACAAGGAATTCTTGCAGACCTCGTTTCAAAACTTTGAATTGCTTACTTTAGCAAACTCATGATTCAGGGAAAGTCCCGCCAACTTGGGAATATCCCTCAGGGATTTCAGCACCGTAGTCTACGACCACGCCTTCTAATTTGACGCCGGCACCAATTTTGGCACCTTCGCCAATCAAACATTCAATAATTGAAGAATTATCACCGATGAAAACATCAGTCATCAACGCTGACCTCACCACATCAGAACCAGGTGAAATCGTTGAACCATGACCTATTGCACTACTCAATGGCCCAGCCCCATCAAACACCCCATCACCTATCCAAGAAGTGTCGGCAAAACCACCTCGCCCACCACTGGACCAACGCTGGCCATTGAGGCAAACTTGTACACCTTCCAACCAAGAAGGAGGAGTCCCAGCATCAACGAAGTGACCCTCAAAACCAAATCCGTTCAACACGCCTTCGGATGCAATCTCGGTGTAAACATCTCTCTCCATACTATGTGCACCATCTGGCATTCGCTCAAAAATCGCTGGCTCAAGGATGTAACAACCAGCATTTATCATGTTACTAACAGCATCTTCTAATGCTGGCTTTTCTTGAAACTGGTAGATTTTACCATCCTCGCGAATATCACAGACTCCAAACCTAGTTGGATCCTCAACCTCCCACAGAGAAATAGTGGCCAATCCACCTTGGGAATGGTGGAACTTGAGCATTTCTTCAACTGGTACACTAGAGAGCAGGTCACCATTCATCACGCAAAATGTTTCATCACGAAGATGATTTCTGCAATTAGCAATTGCACCACCTGTACCAAGTGGTTCAGTCTCTTCAACGATTGTGACTTTGTATGGTAATTCAACAGTGGAGAAATGCTCTCTCATTTCATCAATTTTGTATCCTGCTGCCAATATGACTTCATCAACAAGTGATTCAGGTAACGCCTCAACCACTCTTTCTAGCAGAGTTTTGTCAAGCATTGGTAACAATGGTTTAGCAACATGGTTCGTCCATGGGCGAAGTCTAGTGCCAAATCCGCCGGCCAAAACGATGACTTGCATGATGCTCCCTATCATCGCCGGTTAAACACCCTCACTTCAAGGGATTCCTCCCGGGATAGCGTGTTGGCGCAACTTAGACACGCGGGCAAGTATTCAAAGACGGGCTTTAGGTCGACCGACTCGTAGGGGGAGTTTAGGTGAACATCCACGAATATCAAGGAAAGAGTCTGTTTCGAGGTGCTGGGCTTCCGGTAGTTGCCGGAGTTCATTGTACAAGTGTAGAGCAAGCACTCTCTGCTTACGATGATTTGGCGAGCAAAATTGTTGCTGTAAAGAGCCAAATTCACGCAGGTGGTCGTGGAAAAGGAATTCTTTACGACCCAGAAACTGGTGCTGAAGTGATGCAAGGTGGAGTCAAGATTGCTTTCAATCGAGATGATGTTGAAACCTATGCAACAAATCTACTTGGCAACAAGTTGGTGACAAAACAAACCGGTGAAGTCGGAAAAATCGTCAACAATCTCTACATTGAGTCTGGATGCGCTATTGCGCATGAATATTATCTTGCAATTTTGGTTGATAGAGAGGAAAAAATGCCCCTTATCATGGCTTCAACTGAAGGCGGAATGGATATTGAAGAAGTAGCGGAATCAACTCCAGAGGCAATTCACAAGATCCATGTTGACATCAATGTAGGAGTTACTGATGCTCAAGCTAGTGGGCTAGCAAGTTCACTCGGATTAGATGGCGCAGCCAGCGATTCTTTTGTCACAATGGTTCAAGGATTATTCTCGTTTTTCGCTGAGAAAGATTGTGCGATGGTGGAAATCAACCCACTCGTGCGCACGGATGATGACGAGATGGTATTACTTGATGCGAAAGTCAGTTTTGATGAAAACGCACTATTCCGCCACCCCGATATCGTTGAACTACGTGACCTGTCTGAAGAAGAGGCTACAGAAATACGTGCTAAAGAGGCTGGATTATCATATGTCAAACTCGATGGAGACATCGGCTGTTTAGTCAATGGCGCAGGGTTAGCAATGGCGACAATGGATGTCATCAAATTGTACGGTGGCGAGCCTGCGAATTTCCTAGATGTTGGAGGCGGTGCTGACGAGCAACAAGTTGAGACCGCTTTCAGTATCATTATGGAAGACCCTAATGTGAAAGGAATTCTAGTCAATATCTTCGGTGGAATCATGCGTTGTGACATCATCGCAAGGGGAGTAATTGCCGCAACTGAATCACTTGGTCTAGAAGATCCACTAGTCGTGAGATTAGTGGGGACAAATTTCGAGGAAGGTCGAGCAATTTTAGCAGCCAGCGACCTCAACATTCACACTGCTGAAACGTTGGCCGAAGGCGCTGAAAAAATTGTTTCACTTATTGGAGGTGGTCAGTAATGGCAATCTGGATTGAAGATGATGCGAAAATCTTGGTTCAAGGAATCACTGGTAAACAAGGCACATTCCATGCCACAAAGTCGGCAGAATTTGGGGCTAATGTTGTTGGAGGAGTCACACCTGGAAAAGGTGGTCAAATTGCTGACCTCGGAGTTATTCAAGTTCCAGTGTGGGACACAATGTCAGAAGCAATTTCTGAAACAGATGCTGACGCCAGCGTCATTTATGTTCCACCAAGATTCGCTGGCGCCGCTATCATTGAAGCGGCTGATGCCTTCAAATCAGTCAAAGGAAATGGCGTCATTGTTTGCATCACAGAGGGGATTCCAACTCTTGATATGGTCAAGGCAACCTCTCATGTGAGAGGAATTGAGGGAGTTAGGCTCATCGGACCAAACTGCCCGGGGATTATCACACCAAGCGAAACAGGTGGGGCGAAAATCGGTATCATGCCAGGCTCAATTCACGCTAAAGGGAGAATAGGAGTTGTCTCCAAATCAGGCACACTCACCTACGAAGCAGTGGCTCAAACCATGAGCATTGACGAAGGGCAATCAACCTGTGTTGGAATAGGTGGAGATCCAGTAAATGGAACTGGTTTCATTGATTGTTTATCTGCTTTTGAGGCCGATGAACAAACCGTTGCTGTAGTGATGATAGGTGAAATCGGTGGGACTGCTGAAGAAGAGGCAGCGGCTTGGGTCGCTGAAAACATGAGTAAGCCAGTTGTTGGCTTTGTTGCGGGGATGACAGCGCCACCTGGTAAACGCATGGGGCATGCTGGAGCAATTATTTCTGGCGGAAAAGGTACCGCCTCTGAGAAGGTCGCAGCGATGGAAGCGGCTGGAATCCGCTGTGCAAATGACCCATCTGAAATAGGTGTAGTTCTGCTGAAAGCACTGCAAGATGCTGGGCTTCGTTAATCTGCATTGAAGGGTAACATGTTAGCCGCTCGTTTCAAGACAAGCACCCGATGTCAGGATACCATACGACTGAGGATGAATGACAATGGCAGTTGATGTAACCAGCCTGATTCCAGTTGCATTCGTACTAGCTGGTGGAGCAATTTCACCCGGCCCAAGCCTTGCAGTCGTACTTCGAAATACGATTGCTGGTGGCCGTTCGAGGGGAATTGCATGTTCTATCGGACATGGGCTTGGGCTAGGCATTTACGCATTCTTAGCCATTAGCGGAATTGCATTTTTGAAATCAGGAGGAGGTTCTTTTTCTACAACCTTAGAATTAGGGGGAGCGGTCTTCTTGGTTTGGGTAGCAATATCCATGCTTCGTGATATTAGAGTAGACGAAGAAAACACTGAATCACACGACGAAGGAAAACGTCAAGGGTTTGTTGAGGGATTCCTCATTGCATTCTTAAATCCAAAAATTTTCGTCTTTTTGACTGCTATTTTCAGTCAATTCATTGCCGCAGGAATGCCACTATCAGATCGATTAATCATCTCTTGTCTAGCATTAGTAATTGACACGTCGTGGTACATCATTGTCTCCATTGCATTATCCGGAACGGCCATGCTTGAAGGCCTGAAAGAGCGAGGGAAACTCATTGATATCGTTGTAGCAATTATTTTGCTTGGGTTGGCAATCACCATCTTTGCAAAATATCTAATGTGAATTAAAAGTCATAATTTGGCCGGCATCCAACTAGAGGAATTAGGTTCATCTGCGTGGTGGGCCGCGCTTTTTTGGACCGCCAGGAGGACCGCCACGCTTTGGTGGACCGCCTCTACTCGGAGGGCCACCTCTACCAGGTGGGCCACCAGGGCCACCTCGACTTGGAGGACCACCAGGGCCACCTCGACTTGGAGGGCCGCCTCTACTCGGAGGGCCACCACCTGGGCCACCTCGACTTGGAGGACCTCCTCTACTCGGAGGACCACCACCGGGGCCACCTCGACTTGGAGGGCCACCAGGGCCACCTCGATTTGGACCTCTTGGAGGACCTCCTCTACTAGGTGGTCCACCTCCTGGGCCATCATCGACCTCATCTTCGTCATCATCTTCGAACATTGCTCCGCAACTTGGGCAAGCGGGATCCGATTCCATCACTGGATAATGACCACAAGCCTCGCAAGCGAATTTTTCTTCTTCGTCCTCGACCTCTTCTTCTTCTGGTGCATCGCCCCATACATGGGAAACTTCACCCTCATTAGAAGAGAATAAAACCACAGAGACTGATAGTTCAAGTCCTTTGAGAGCAACCTCAGTTTGGATTGCATGTGAAAAAGCATTGGAAAGGTCTGATGGTGTATCTAAGACCCTACCATCATCAATGTAAGTGACATTGACTCTTACCATATCATCTTCCAAAGAGATTTGCGGAGATTCAACTGCCACACCTCGCTTTCGTGCTACTCGGCGAACTGCAACCTCAGCCATTCTTCTCAGAAGGCCAACTGAAGGCCCATCCGTTGGGTCTGGAGGTGAATCGCCTAATGCATCTTCTAGGAAACGGGCTGCCCCTGATGCAACTGAATCTTCACGGCGCAGATGAGAAGGTAATTCAGAATTAACTTGGGAAAGAACATCTGTGGCAGTTTGTTGATTCATAGAAAGCCACTCGTTGCGAGCTTCTGACTTATGTTCCTTTTCAGCATCGACCATTCGATCAACAATTTGGTTAGTTCCAGACATCGCACCACCAAAAGCATCAGACATATCGGCTGATGCGTTTCCAGTTGGAGTGGGTTCAGGGGCTGCGGTTTGGCCTGTTTTCATTTGAAATGCTAACTGATTAAGGGTGTCGACATCCATCGCTTGAGGTGCTGGTTGACCAGTGGCATCGTCCTGTCCAGCGGACTGAACTGCTTGAGGAGTGACAACACCAAAAGAACGTCCACCTGCATTTGACAAGTCTTGCCTTGCACCACACTCTGGGCAGAAAATTGAGTCATCGGGGATTTCATCTGAACATGATTGGCAGTCCATGGCTTAACCCCCTACAACCCTACGGGTTGCCCCCCTCAGTAAAAACCGTTGCCGCGTATGGATTTTGTTACAGGCCGTTTATCCGACGAAAGAAGTTCACTAAAACCAATACATTGAGCCAATAATAGCAGATTCTCATTACTTATTCAATGAACCATTGTAGAAAAGAAGAGATATCTGTATAGAGGTGACTCTGGTATACTTAGGAGTCACGATTGGCCTGTAAAAGTTTCATGCTTTTTTTCCGTGAGAACATTGCCCATAGTGTCTTGTTCTTCAATCGCTTTATTTCAGGTCGTAATACCTTAACCCGGTTATCTGCATCAAGAACATTTTGAGAGCCTAGCAATGTCAGAGTTCTCTGCCCAATAAGGACTGGTAACATACAAGCGGCTCTAAGTCTAAATTGGCGCTTTGGTAACAACCTAATGTATTCAACCGCAGCATCCAAATGCCCCCAAGCCAAATCAAGATAAATATCGTAAAGTGGTCGGAATTTTTCCATATTTTGCAGGTCCTGTAAATCACTTGGAACTAGGTCATAACTTGTCATTGAATCAATTGGAATGTAGCACCTACCTAAAGCCAAATCAGCAGGGATATCTCGTAAAATATTAATCAGTTGTAATGCCTTACCAAAACGCACGCCATGTTCAAACATTAGTTTCTCTGTATCTTCTTCGGCATTGATACAATGAGCCAACGACATCTGAGTCCAAAATTCCCCGACACAACCAGCCACTCGGTAAGTATAATCATCTAGTTCATTATCGTCAGATAGAGGTGTTATTGCGCCTTTTTCAACATTTCCAAAGCGTTGTAAATCAAGAGTTTGGCCGCTAACAATTGTATCCAAACATTGTCTG
>JAQXFF010000161.1 GCA_029250425.1 Candidatus Thalassarchaeaceae archaeon
GGTTTGTTTACACCAGGTAGTTACAGACCCATGAGATATACATTTCTTATTTGGGAATGGTTCCGTCCTGGCCAAGGTATTCACGAACATGTTGTGAAAGTAAGGGTTGGTATTGTAGCAGGAATAGCATTAATTGCAGTAATCTCCTTTGGTTGGCCCGCTTTGCTTGTTATAGGAATAGCGTTGATTATCTATGCAGCAACAGGATGGGCGAATGAATAGGGTCTATCCGAATACCCATTGAAACGGATTTACAATTTCAAAGGGCTTTCAGTGGGCCGGTCGGAACGCTACCCATGCTACACCCGTCGTTTCAGAGGGTCTTTCTGAAACGCTATCCAGGGTTATGCCATGTGTGAGTTGAGCCACTGATCAAATCCCGCCTTTGGCATTGAACCAGTTTTTTGATCCACAGGCTGGCCATTATGGAAGAGAACCAGATAGGGGATGCCCCTGACACCAAAGCGTCCAGGGGTCAATGGATTCACATCGGTGTTGACCTTTGCAATTGTCAAATTGTCACGCTCCCCTGCGATTTGGTCCAATACGGGCGCAATCATCTTGCATGGGCCACACCAAGGTGCCCAAAAGTCAACGAGAACCCATTCGTTCCCACTTGTTATTGCTTCAAAATCAGCGTCTGTTGCCTCAACTAGATTGCCAGCCATATCATCACTAAACTTGGCGTTTTCTTGACGTCCTATCAACCTGATGCTACTCAATTCCACAGGTCAAGACTTGAGAACCGTGTTCCCCTCCCTGCACACAGGGGCCCATCACGTGATTATCACACCAAGCATTCTAACTGCAAATTTTTGCGAACTCGGAAGGACGATGGATGAGGCTATCGCCGCAGGGATTGAATGGATCCATCTCGATGTCATGGATGGTAATTGGGTCGTCAATCGAACCATCACCTTTGGACCAGCCCTGATAAAAAATATTCGTGAACGCGTAGGGCCAGATGTTTTCGTAGACTGTCATTTAATGGTCACCAATGCTGAAGAAAATTGGGAACAATATGTCGATGCAGGCGTCGATCTTGTCATCTTTCATGTAGAGGTGGTTGAAGATATTCCATCACTTATCGCGAACTTGCATGGACGTGGATGCCAAGCAGGCGCAGTGCTCAATCCAGCCACACCGGCATCAGCGATTCTACCACATCTCGAGGATTTGGACCTTGTCCTTGTCATGAGTGTAGTTCCTGGAAAGGGTGGCCAATCCTTCATGGAAGAAATGGAAGATAAGACACGGGAATTCCGAGCTGCAATCGACGCTCAAGTTGCTGATGGTGGGCGTGTTACGAAGTTGATGATCGATGGAGGAATCAAAGCACATAACGCGGCTCAAGTTGCAGATTGGGGTGTTGAAGTGGCAGTCGTAGGTTCGGGATTAATCAACGACAAAGGTACCATTGGTGAGAACTTGGCAGAAATTCAACAGGCACTTGATGTTTGAAAGGATTCAAGAAGAATGGGAAGAAGGGGTAAACATGCCAACCGTAGAATGGATGGAGACCGAGGTTCGAAAGGCGGTCCCCGATGCTGCTGAAGTCACAGTGGTCGATTTGACTGGAGGTCAAGATCACTTTCATGTTCGAGTCGTCAGTTCCACTTTCGAAGGGATGCGCCCCCTGCCTCGTCAGCGAATATTGCTAGGCCACTTCAAACCATATATTCCATCCGAAGTTCATGCCCTTGACCTCAAATGCCTGACACCCGAGCAAGCAGCAAAAGATGATGGCGAAGTTTTCCACCCTCACCCAAATCGCCGCAGTGATGCGGAATTTGTAGGTATTAACATACGACCCAAGGAGGAATAAAAATGAGTGAATTCAATTGGACACCAGACGAAATTGCAGAAATTGTCAACAATAACCGACTTGTACTTTTCATGAAAGGTACACCAGAAATGCCACAGTGTGGTTTTTCCAATCGCGCCGCCCAAGTTCTAAAGGCGCTTGAACAGCCATTCGTAAGTGTCAACGTTCTCTCTGATCAACGAGCGATTCCAAACGTTTGTGAATGGGCAGATTTCCCGACAATGCCACAAGTTTACGTTCATGGAGAACTCATCGGTGGTTCCGACATCGCACTAGAAATGTACGAATCAGGTGAACTTCAGGAAATGATTGCTGAAGGCGATGATGATTCGAGTCCTACTGAATAGGTGAATCTAGAATGACGGTCGAAACAGACCGTCGCCCCATGCTAATTGCTCTCGCAGG
>JAQXFF010000188.1 GCA_029250425.1 Candidatus Thalassarchaeaceae archaeon
GTAATCGTTCATCAAAAGAGGCACAAACAGTGACCATTGCATAAAGAAAGGACAAGCATTCAACCATCTGTCCGTACGGTGTGTGAATATCAACTGAGGTTGCAGCATCAATCCCCTTCTTACTAACAACAGATTCTACCAAACGTACTCGCGCCCGTACACGAACAGCCTCGAGCCATTCTGTGTCCACCAATGCTTCCAAATTTACCTGGTTGACTTCCATATGTGCCTTTATCGCTGAATTCGCCTGTGGAAGGAATGGATAACGTGCCGTCACAACAGAGTCCTCGATGGCAGGAGGCTGCAATGGCATCGGCATGGAGTGTCTACCCGGTGAACGAGGGTTCTTCAAGGCTCTCTATACCTCCGGGTGGTTGTGGCGACCGTTCCAAACTCCAACCTGATTGAAATTCAGGACGAGATTCGCGACGATTTTGGATGGAAATTAGCAGCGGATTTAGATTCCGCGAAAAATTTGCGTTGGGTGTGTAAAGAAAAATCCTGGTCATTTGACACATGGAATGAACAAGGCCGCCTGAAGACTCTACTAACATTGCAAGAACAGATTATTTCTGGACCAATCTCAATTTTAGGTGCTGCAGCCGAACCAAAAGATGTTCGTGACGCAATATTGGCAGGGCACCGATTGATTGCTGCCGATGGCTCAGTTGGTGTTCTGACTGAAGCAGAATATCCTGAAGTTGCTTGGGATTCATTGCTTTGTGTGGTTGGGGATGCAGATGGAGATTTAGCCCATCTCGCAATGGCTGCCGAACGGAAAATTCCATTCGTACTTCATGCTCATGGTGATAATCAAAATGAATGGTTGGAATTACTAGATGTTCTTCATTTGTACAACACTCCAATAGTGATTACACACCAAACCCCGAGTCAATTGGCAGGTATGCTAAATCCAGGGGGATTCACCGATGGTGATCGGGCAGTTTGCTTTGCTTTGTCATTAAACGCCACTCCGAAACAAATCACATTGAGAGGATTCCGAACTGATAAAATTGGTCGCTGGACCGGTGCTACAGTTCCAGAACGGAAGATGCGTAAATTAGAGTGGATGAGTCGCATCCTTGAAATTGCGGGGGTGAAAATGTGAATCTGATTCATGAGGCACAGGCTCGCGAATCTCGTGCTGATGGGAAGAAACCTAAGAAAGACGTAAAGAAAAATGCACGAACAAGATTTATCGCCACTCTTGTCACTTGGATTTTGTTGAACCTCATTTGGTTACAAGCATCTCAGGCAATTGCCGTCAATGAGGTCAGTAAACACGGTCGTGATGTAAATGGAAAATACACCCTTAACATTCCCAATATGATGGGCTTGGATCGCGATATTCCAGTTGATTTAGTATGCGATTTTGAGCCAAAAAATGCCACGGTGCCCATTGTAGTTGTTCGTATTCAACATGAAACCCCTTCGGGTGAATTATCGACCGTATGGAAAGGTAATTCTACAGACGATTGCCCAGATTTTTCGATATCTTTGGTGAGTGGTAAACACATATTCTATACAACAGTGATTCAAGGTGATGGTGTAGACCTATATCCTTCTAGAAATCTTAGTGCTGAAATGGAATTGGGGATGCATCTTTGGGAACCATTCCGTCTAGAGGGATTTGTTGTTGCCAATGCACTGGGTTTATTTTTGGGAATTGCCGATAGGGCCATTCGGCGAGTCCTTCAAAGAAAACAGGAAGCATTGATCCGGAATATGCCTTTGCATAAACGTCGACAGAAGGAAGATTGGGAACAAATATCCCACTCAATGTCTGGTGGTAATGCGGTTGATGTTGAAGATTTGATTGGCTTCCAACCCGAAGAATCTGATGAGAGTATGGAAATGCAACGACGTCGAATGCGAGATCAATTTGCGGCTCAATCTGCTGAAGTCGATGGTGATACAGATACCTTTGTGGATGAGGATGCTATTGATCAGGAAGGCGAATTGGGCCCAGGGACAACTGAGGGCTTGACCGGGAAGCTCGAAGAGGATCGCAATATCCGAACCGTGGGTGATTTATGGCGAAGGCTCAGCGGAACTGAAGGTGAAAAGAAGAAAAAACGCTAATCTCCACTAATGAAATCATCAAGCGTAAACACAGTCACACGGTCATTTTTGAACAATGAATCTGTACTATTTACCAATCCATCTACACGTTGTTTAGTGTAGAGATCAACTTCATAGTGTTCGATTACGTGTTGCATCACTCGAATGTATTTTCGAACTGAACCCTCACTGACAGTGAGCGCAAGATTGCCACCACAAAGGTGTGCTTCCCCTCGTGCAAAATCAATACCTGATCGCATACCCTGCCGCCCTCTTGAGTTGTCAGCGGATTTGATACATTTCCCAGATAATGGAAAGCGTCGGAAGGACTCACCACAGCGAACGCATCTGAATTTCTGGCGAGTGAAAGCACGAAGATTGCCTCGAAGATCCGGTAAGAAATGCGATTCTACAACTTGGCTTGCGACGTTTCGAACATCAACTCCTCGTAATTGCTGACCCAAGAGAAGTTGAGCATTCATCTTGTCAATCATGGTATCCAATGTCTTGTAGGATGAATTTTCAGGCCCGGAATCAATAGATTGGGCATCATGTGTGAAGCCATATCCTCGAACGGCTCCAATTGTGCCTTTTCTTCTGTCGACTATATCCATTTGATTGGCAATATCTGCAGGATTGAGTTGCTTTTGTGTTGCTTCGTAGAAGCCACGATGATACCACCAAGATGCATCAACATTGAGTGCCTCCTTATCCAGTTCTTCTGGATTGAGGCGAGTAGAAAGTGTGAGTGGCGCATCCATTCGACCTCCACGGTTACTTGGAAGCAACTCCCGACTAAAGTTCAATAGACAATCCAACAATAGGATCAACGCATCTTCATCGCCATCACAGTTTCGTCGTTTAGCAGCATGATACAATGTATGGCCATATCCTGCACTAGCATTTGACCAACCAATGATTCTTGTCAATACACCACCGGATGTGTGAGGGGCAAGGCCAACGCAAAGATGGCCGACAAGATCACTTCCAGATTCAGCATTGAAAAATGGCTCCATTCCATAAAATCGAACTAGTAATTCATCGACAAAGGTTGTTGCTCGAAGCAGAAAATCTTCAGCCTTACGGCTTGGGATGAAATCTTGTGGAAACAATTCCAATATTTGTTCGGATTTTGTTAAGGCCTTACCATCGATGTCATGTGTGTATCCCAATTCAATTAATTGTTCAATATCTGTACCAATATCTCTTGGCTTGAAATGCGTCACTGGGACATCAATCATGTCGAATCTAACAGTACCTGCTTTGAATGAAGGGAGTTGATGTTTGGCCCGAAGAATACCTTTCTCTAACGGCTCAGGATATCGCTCCAAAGAGGTTAACCCTTTGACACATTTGAATTTCTTTGGGATCCTGTCCAGTCCCATATTAATCCGCTTTGTTTCTAGAAGAGCAGAGAGGTTTACGGATTGATTGATCCCTTTGCGCCGCCCATTATTTGGCCTACCATCATCGATGGCTTTGGTTTTACCACCACATTCGGTTGGGTCATCAGGAATCATTCGGTGGTGACATATTGTGTATGGGGAACGCTGACCACATTCTGTACATTCTCTAGTACCCATGGTGACTAGAATTGAACCTTTGTTAGCAGCTTCAGTAATCAACCTTTGAGGCCCTCCCTCATTTCCGATTGGGAAAATACTGTGCGCCCATCCTTTGATTTTCCGAGGTGCTGCTTTTTCTGGACGGCCCATTCGGCAACCAATACGGCAAGGCGCTGATGCGACCCAACGCAAATCACTACACTTACGGATCAACCACAATGCCCCATCAACTTCGTGTTCGTCTAATAGGGCTTCAGCCGCTTCTAAGGAAGAAGGGTCTACGGGTCCATCATCGGCGATTTCTTCTGCTGCCTTGCGCCCTTCAATTTCAGTTTCAGCAATGGATGCCCCTCTTTGTCGTGCAGCAGTTTCAGCCGCAATTCGGAGTGTTGAACGACGGTGCTCAAGATCATTTTCTCTTTCAATTTCAGCATTGCAAACCTGTTTGGCATTCACCAAACGATTGAGGCGAGATTCAAGATGTGCTTTCGCATCAACACGGGTTTCAACACCCTTTCCACTTGCAGAAATTTGGAGCCCCATGCCTTCAAGCAGAGGTTGCCATCCGTGCATAATGAGAATGTCCGCACCATCATGCATATGTGGGATTCC
>JAQXFF010000024.1 GCA_029250425.1 Candidatus Thalassarchaeaceae archaeon
TCCCCACTGTCTGTAACTGTGAGAGTAACTTGTCTGGCTCCTTCAGAGTTGTATGTGTGAGTTACTGAAGATAAGCCGATACCCTCCTGAGTATTATCATCACCAAAATTCCATTCAAAGGTCATTTGGTCGTTATTTGGATCACGTGTTGCTGATGCATCAAATGAGACCGTGTCCCCAACTTTGACCGTTCCAGAGGGTGAGATTGTAAACGATACTACGGGGGCAGAGTTACTCGATATGGTTTCAAGACATCCGGCCATTGATGTGGCAAGGAGTAGGGTTGCGGTCAACATCACGATGGTGCGTCGCATATACACAAGGAAACGTTCGTCTATCATCAACCATTCGCTAAAATGGACGTCTGTGACGTCAAAAGAAATTGAAAGTCTGCTGACGGCTCCCCAATAGCAAATCTTTGTCTGACCAACCATACACTTCTGTAATTCGGCCCATGGCTCGAGCAAGACGTTCAGCGTAAAACGACCAATCGGGAACGGGTGGTGCATCGCCCGTTTCTGCAACAAGCCATGGTTCAACCGTTAGAGGACGCTTTTTCGCATCTGTAACAATGTAACTTACTTTCATCCCTGGTGTGAACTGTAACCCACGAGCAATACGTTTGCGAGCAGCCTGTACATAGGGCAACCCATCTGGATTTGAATAAACTGAAAAGTCTACTGTACCATCTTTGAGGACTTTGCCTTTGCAAGAACGACTGATGATGAGATCTGCAACGTCAACCTCACCAGCTTTAACAGACCGGATCAAACCAATGACTTGTTTACAGGCTTCATCCTCATCACCGTCTAGAATTTTCTCAAATGTACCCATCATCGTTTTGTTGAGAAGATCAAATGAATCCGTCCTTCGAACTTCATATCCACGGATGAGCAACTCTTCTTCAGGCCAAACCACTCGACCCACGTAACGCTTCTTTGCACCATGGCTGAAGAATACAGAGAGCCCCTTTTCGAATTCAAGTTCAGCCCCTTCCTTGGTAAACCGATTGGCCAATTCATGACCGAAAGAAACCAATGTTTCCTTCCCTTCATCAGGAGCTGAAACAAAAACTGAATCCGTATCGGAATAGACTACGGGGTGACCTTCTTCTTCCAATGCATAGATGATTTTCTTGATGTTAGAACGAGCCCAAGCCGTGATTGCTGAACCAATGTCTTGATGTGTAAATCGATAGAATGCTGAGGCAAAGACGCCGTAAAACGTGTTCATCAGAATCTTAACTGCAGATTGCATTTGATCGTGGAACATTCGAACAGAAGCATCTTGGGCGTTTTTCATCAACGCTTTGTGTTCATCACGCTGTGACATCAAATCTTGCAACAATCGTGGCACAAGGCCTTCTCGAACTTCCTTCTTCAAGAATTTCGTCCCACTAGGTGATTGATTGACTTCAGTGGTTTCATCTGAATTGTCAACTCGAGTGGTATGACAAATGTTGTTTGTAATCATTATTGAAGGGTACATCGATTTGAAATCGAGTACTGCAACCCATGGATAACGACCACCTTCTATGTCGTGGACATAACCTCCGGTAATTGCATCTGATTTACCACCACGACGGGTCATGGGCACTGCAATATTTTCTCGATCTGCCAAACGAATGACCAAACTATCCAACCATTGACTGGTTGAACCAATAATCGCAGTTTCCAATGGAACCATTCCAACGGCAGCAAGGGCTTCCTTGCGCGCTGTGGCAGAAATAGCATCCAATATTTCGATGGGTAACAATGCATCTTGCGCGCAATATTCGAGAACAACATCTGGTCGAGCAGCCCATTCCTCGTCCATGCGACTAGCGTCAACATCCATCTTGCGTAGTTCCTCTCGATCTGGGAACAATAATTCTGAGACGAATTTGAGCGTTTCTCGTTTGGGACGCAGAGTCATACGTGCTTCCCACCATGCATCCATCACGCATCTACCGGTCAGAGTCCATTTCCGATTTAGTTGACGATGCGCCAAAATCTGAGGACCTCGATTTCTAGAACCTTTGCAAGCATCTTCAGTGATGGGAACTCGAGCCCAACCAGCAAGTGCAGCTTTTGTCAATCGGTCTTTGCGATCTTCCAATTCCTCCATTCGCTCTTTGATTCTAGGTAAATCGAAATTGTCGATATTGTATCCTGTAATGATGTCAGGATCACTATCTCGGACCAAACGTGTCAGTCCTTCCATCATTTCGCGTTCATCGCCGCGAAATGTATGCGTCTCACTTTGACCATTTTGTTGAACCACAGCAGCCGCACACAGGATGCGGCCGGTTTCAATACTGGTTTCTAAATCAAAAGAAAAGGTGATGAATGGTGCTGCAAATGCTTCGATGTTTTGTAAATCATCAATATGGCATCGAGCGACTTGATCTGTCGGGTACAGACCTCTGCCACCTGCATCCCGAATGGCATCACCATCTTTAGGCAATAATTGCCCTTTCCAAGCAATGTGCGGGCCCAAATCCAAATCCAATAACAAGCGCTGGGGAAATATGATATCAGCACTACTAACAATCCACCCTTCGGTCTTCAACGCCTCACGAATTTTGGGGACGTTGTAGGGTTGTTTGACTTCAACCTTCCAATGTGGTTTGATTCCTAAGTCGGTCCACTTGTCTACAGGTGAATGAATTAAGGTGACATCTTTCACATTTCGAACCTTTTCCAATCGTTCCTCAATATCAATTGGTAATTCTGCTGTTTTCCCAAGTACTGCAATTTCTAGAAAAGGACGCAGGCCATGAACCAACAGAAGTGTTGAGTGACCTTCACGTGCACGCAACCAGAGTTCAACTACTGTCTGTGAGCCAAAGCCTTGGTAGGAAGCCGCGACAATGCAGGCCTCCTCTTCAGCGGACATGAACCTTGATTGAGGCGGGTGTCTTTGAATTCTATGGGAGAGGGCGCCCTCATTGGTTTGAGAAAACGCAGGCGGAATGGTTGAGAACCACCCCCCTGCGTTCGCAGTCTAGCCAAGTGCTCAAAGCGGGGTAGAATTGTCATGGAGGAACAAATCGATTGGGACGCACTTACCTTCTCGTTTACCCCTACAGATACGATGTATGTAGCCAAGTGCAAACTCGGCGAAGAGTGGACACAAGGGGATATGATGCCCTTTGGAGACATCACGATTTCTCCAGCTGCTGGTGTTCTCAACTACGGCCAAGGGCTCTTTGAGGGTATGAAAGCACAACGGAGTGTCAATGGCGGCATTGTCCTATTCCGCCCTGAACGAAATGCAGCTCGCCTTCAATCTGGTGCGAAGCGATTGGGTATGCCACCCGTACCCGAAGATATGTTCCTTGATGCTGTGGAAAGCGTGGTCGCTGCCAATGCACGTTGGGTTCCACCGACGGGTAAAGGCGCCCTCTATATCCGACCAGTATTGTGGGGTACCGGTGCAATTCTCGGAGTATCACCTGCTCCCGAATATACATTCATGATCTATGTTTGTCCCGTTGGACCTTACTTCAAGGGTGGAATGCATCCCATCTCTCTGAAAGTCAGCGATGACTATCATCGTGCTTGTCCGGGTG
>JAQXFF010000233.1 GCA_029250425.1 Candidatus Thalassarchaeaceae archaeon
GTAATCATCATTGTCGACATCATAATGGCCAACGTCATCTTGCCAATACGTTGCATGCGCTCACTTCTGGCTTCGTATGCAGCAGCCTCCTCCTCGGTCAGAGGTTCGATTTCCCATGGCTCCATGGCTTTGCGAACCGGCAATAGGCTTCAAGTCCGTCGGACCTTCGCAGGCACAATGGAGGTTGAACGCGCAGAACCCCGTCCACCACGGCCTTCAGCATCAGTGATGCTTAGACGAGGTGAAGAAATTCTGGTTTGTCATCGAGTTTCTAGCGTGCCCGCGTTTCCAGATTACTGGGCTTTCCCCGGTGGTGGTGTAAGTCGTGTTGATCAAGCTGCCCTTTCCACTCATCCAGAATGGTTTCCGAATAGGGATGAGGATGAAAGGGCAGCATTGGTAGCCCTATTCCGTGAAATGGTTGAGGAGGTTGGAATTACCCCCAGTTCCAATGAATTGGAGTTGGTAAATGATGACTTACGTTCCCGAATATTGAACGATAAAAGTGAATGGGTTCTTGCGGTAGAGAAAGGGGACATCATCCCAAATGATGCTGGATTCACCGTCATTAGTGAACGTACCACGCCTCCTCTTTCACCACTTCGTTTTCGCAATCACTTCTTCACCATGGAATGCGATGTTGAACCCGTCCTCTTTGAGGGGCCCAAAGCTGAATTCGACGCATATCGGTGGGCTACACCTCAGCAATTACTCAAAGAGTGGCATGCCAATCAGATTCGCCTCCCACCTCCCATCATTATGATTCTGAGAGAGATTTCTTCAGACACACTTGCCACCTCAATTGAGCGGATGGCTGTAGCCCCTCCTCAACAAAATATTCGAATCGAGTTCGCCCCCGGCGTTGAATGCTTGCCATTGCCAACTGCAACATTGCCTCCTGCGACACATACCAATTGCTACATCCTTGGAGTCCCAGGAGGGGAACGTGTCATCATCGATCCTGCTGCCAAATCGATTGATGGGCTAAAAAAATTGAGTGAAAAGGTAGAGCGAATCATCTCTGATGGTTCGACAATCAAAGCGACAATATTCACCCATCGACACGATGACCACGTGGGCGATTTAGAGGCTGTTTCCAAAATATATCAAGCCCCTATTTGGGCTACGAAGGAGACACTGGACGCAATTTCCCCATGTAATGGCGACATGGTGTTGAAGGAAGGAGATTCGTTTGATTTAGATGGAGTCGTCTGGTCGATTATCGAAACACCAGGACACTGCCCGGGTCAAATCTGCCTCCTGTCGGATGCTGGAATCATTTCAGCGGACAATGTAGTTCAAGTTGGAACAATTCTTGTCCCCAGTGGTGAAGGTGACATGACTACTTACATCGAGGGTCTGTATCGCCTTCGAGATTTTGACGCGAACCTATTATTCCCCGGTCATGGCCCTGTTGTAACCAACCCGACTAAATTGCTAACGCATTACATTGTTCACAGAGAAAAACGACATGAAGCTGTATTCTCTGCTTGGCAGAGTGGATTGCGTGAAATTGAAGAATTGAGTCACGCGGCTTATGCTGACACGCCCGATGCACATCCCTTGTTGAAGAAAGATCAGACTATGAGTCATCTGGACGCTTTGCGAAAAGAAGGCCGAATATAGGGTCAAGATTCAAGCGCACTCGGCCTTTGGCAATTTTGTGGGGGTTAGACAGATATGAATCCTGCAGAAGTCGCAGAGTTACTAGACAACCCTGATTGTCACATCGAATCGCGATATCTCAATGCATCTGATGGCTTTCAATTACGCGTTTATTCATTCACACCCAATCAAAAGAGTACTGCCCCTCCTGTCGTATTCATCCCTGGCTGGACAAGTGTCATGGATGGATGGGCCCCCCTCCTTTCAGCATGGGTTGGGAAGAGAACGATTCACTACATTGAAACGCGAGAGAAACGATCTGCCACGGTCCCTAAAAAATTGCGTGCCCGAGATTTTGAGATGCTGCGTCATGCAGAAGATTTGAACGAAATATCAGCCGAATTGAATCTCGATGAAAATGTGCTGTGGTTTGGTTCATCCTTGGGTGCAACGGTCATTTTGCACGGATTGATGGAGGGTCTCCTCAAAGGAAATTCGGCATTTTTAATTGCACCCAATTCACAATTCAGATTCCCAACTTGGATGGTGCCCTTAACAGCAGCACCTTGGTGGTGTTATTCCCCCCTCATTCGCCTGGGCTTACCTTACCTGAAATGGAGATTGAAAGAACCAGGGCAATATATTCGGTATAGGAGAACATTGACTCAGGCACATCTACTTCGGTTAAAGAAAAGTGTACAGGCCAATCGCCGCTATGATTTACCTGCAAACCTCGAACGGATTAATGCAAAAATCGCCATTTGCGTTGCTGCTTCAGACACGTTACACACAGGGGCAGATTCGCATGGTATTGCCGATGCATTGCCAAACGGTTGTTTGGTCGAAGTTCCGAGCAATCAATACGCACATGAGGCCGATGTCATTGCTGATATCGATAGTTGGGAAGCCGCCTAACGGCCAGTGATGCTAATAATCGCACCCTCATCGGCTGCGGCATGGACCCTACGCTATTGTTTCTAACCGCCGCTGGTGTGACCGTTCTCTTCATGATTTTCTTTTGGATTTACGGTACATACAACCGTATGGTGGATCTTGAAGAAGAGACTAAGAATCAGTGGCAAAACCTTGAGGCGCAAATCGCGGTTAAATCTCAGAAAATCGCACTTGTCGAAGATACCGACTTGGTCCAAGTTGGATTGGAAAGTAATGTCTATGAAATGATTGTTGAAGCACGGAAACTTTTCGCCGAATCGAGTAAATCAGGGAACCGTAGTGGAATGGCACAAGCATCTGGAATGATGGACTCAATCATGCCTAAGGCACTCGCATTTGCTGAAGACAACCCACAACTGACTTCGCACCATGTTCTGGTAGAAGGCTTGCAACAAGGCATTTATGCAATTTCAAAAATGGCCAGTGAAGTTGAGGAATACAATCAATCCGCAAAGAATTACAACACATACATTCGGATGTTCCCTGCAGTCCTAGTCGCCAAAATGATGGGTTTCAACAAAGCAGATTACTTTGACGAACTCAGTGAAGAAGAAGTCAGCAGCATGTTCCGTCGAGAAGCACAATTAGGTGCCTTTGTCGAATCCGCTAAATCCGAAGCCGATATCAAAGCTGAGGAAACTCAAGATGAGGTCAAAGCGATCGAGGCAGAGATTGAACTGCTAGAGGCCAAAGCACGTCTAAAGGAAATGAAAGAATCCTTGGAAGAGTAGCGGTCAAGCGCCCATCGCCATCATGACAAAGCCCGTCATTGCGATCATCAATAATACTCCCAATCGACTCAAAGCCGAAGTTTTGGGTTTCAATACAGAAAATTCAGTCCCTTTGCGAAGTTTTGCTCGACGTCGAACAGCATCTTCACCGACGGCCATCAGTGTGTGGTGGACACGAGATGAGTTGTTTGCAACCATTCCCTTTGGAATCTCTTCAAAGGGTCTGGAACGAATCCGCCCCATCAGATAAACCGGGTCTCCCAAGCGCAAGGCCCACAAGCTCCACTCATGTTTCCGGATATCACCGTGGTTGTAGACATCCCCCCCTCCTGTTTTACCGGGTCGCACCCTAGTCCAAATGGGCCCACCTATGTCTGAATTTTCGAATGATTTGATGTCGACAATGACGCCTCCAGACCCATCATGTAGCAAGAAATCTCGCCGATCACTCCTACCTCTCACATGACGCCAATTGCAAACCGTTTTTGTTTTCCACGTCTTTGCTTTATCATCATAGTATCTCTCTTCTCTGCATTCATAAACACGATAATTCCATGACCAGGCGACCAAATCGTCAAACGTCCAATTGGGGTCACGATAACCATCAACATGAACAATGTCCAATGGTAAAAAAGTGGATGGTCTAACCTGTCCTACCAGCTCTGTGTGGCCCTCATCTAGAAATTTGATAATGGAAGTGACTGTGTCCCATGCCTCAACAATACCTTTGTTGTACCATTGTGAAATAATGGTCCCAATTGCACCGAACAAAAGCAGGCCAGTCGCATATGGTGCTAAATTCCCCCGGTGTTCACTTGGCATACCAAGGAACATTCCTGCTAGAAACATCACTGAAGCTGCATGGTACAGAAATTTAGCAGTGAGTAGCGGTGGTTTGGCATTGTACAATTTTCGATACCTGTGATTTCGTGGATGTTCTGTGAATATCAATGTTTGAGCATCATCACCCTCATGTCGTGCAATCAGTTTTTGCATTCGGGCAGAAGCCTCAGCTTCATTGTCGAATCGGATTAAATCTCCTCCTCCACACTCTTTACATTCGTTTCCGGCCACGGAATTTCCCTCCTCACATGATTCGCAAACTAATTCTTGACCACTATAGTAGACGACCCATTTGTCACCGTCTTTCTCGCAACGAATTTCAGGACCATCCGCTTCGAAACGTGCCAAAGGGTCGGGCAGCCACTCCGCGTATTTCTCATTCCATTCGGGCCGATCAAGATGCCATTGTGAAGAGTGCATTGGTGGCAATGGATGTACTGTCCATTCATCTGAATCCCCAGGGACACAAGTCTTCATCATGACTGCAAATGGATTCGGACAGCAAAAACCCATGACGACCAGACCGAAAAAGACGAAGCAGAACCCATCTACATCCATCATTGATAGACTCGCAACAAATCCATATCCCACGCTCAGGATTCCGAAGCCCCAAATTGCCCACGTTAGGGTTGAACCCGGCCATGTCCATGCGAAAATTGGAGGGAGGAGCGGTTCCTCATTTGAAAAGGGATCTTCACCGCTCATATTGCTACCCAAAGCAAACCAACCCTTGAACGTCACCTAAGGTGACAGTTCGAAATCATCATCGCCACTGGAAAATGGGTCGTCCCATTCGGATGAAACTTCATTGGTTCTGAAGTGATCGTACAATCTCTCAATTGTGCCATATGGCCATTCACCACGTTGTGCATCGTAGCGACGAATCAGGTCCGGTCCATTTCCACCATGGAACCAAATGGGGACGTCCAACCTTCGAAACAAACCTTCTGAGAATCCTCCAAATGCGTGCAATCGTGTAACACCATGCAAATCTGTAATCCAGTCATGTTCGTGCCCTCCATCTTCACCTATTTGCTGGGGTTTGCATGCTTCTATGATGAGGTCAATGACTCGATTGAAAGCAGCATCAAATCCCCCTTCTTCGATTTCCTGCTCAACTTCAGGTAGAATACCCAACGGATCAACTTCCCCTGTCAAGTGTTGAAGCCAAACCATGTGGCTTAGTGCTTTGAAAGCACGTTCGTCCATAGCGACTTGTTCCCAAAGCGCCCATGGGCCCCTTGAACCATCGAGAGGTTGTGGAAGAATCCCATATCGCAAGAAAGCCTCCCGTAAACCACCCAGTCTAGTCGGGTCTCGCGCAACGTGTGCATTGGCCAGAGTTTCCTCTATTGCAAACCACCATTGTGGTCCCTGACGTGAACCGTGTAGCCGCTCACAGCATTCACGATGATGCGCTCGTAAATCAGGCAAGGGATGCCCAGATGCGTGTAAACGCATCATGTGCAGACTAACTTTAGCATCCACACAGTGGTGAAAAAAACAGTGATCAAAGCCAAAGATAAACGCAAGGTCAAGGGATAGAGTGGGGGCATTGGCGACTCCATCCCTTTCCATTGCAGTGGCTATACCTGCAGCCCACTCAACAAGGGCATCTGCATTGACATGAATACCCCAATCCGGATCAACTTCAGGGGTATCAGTCCCACGGCGTAACAAATCGCGATACCAAAACATCGCGAGTGCTTCATCGGTTTCCCCTCCAACTTCGCTACCCGGCGAGGGGTTTCGCTCTGGCTCGGACAAACCGGCAACGCCACCCCCGGGAGACTTGATTTGCCGCACAAAGTTACGCTGCACGCCGTATGTCATAAGCGATTGGCTCAAGAAGAGGCAGAGTTCGCCTTGGTATGAGGGCGAACCATGCGTGACCAGATGTCATCATTCGATATTGCCCGAATGGCTCTGGATATCAATGCCCTTGCGGGTGCGCGATGCCGAAAGATGTACCAGCCTCATTACGAACAAGTTGTACTTCGCCTCAATCCAAAAGAAGTCCCAAAATGTGATTTGGTTATTGTTCGTGGGCAACGAGTATACTTCAGTCAACGTGATCGGCCCATGCCGACCCATCCGCCACAGTTTGCAATGTTACTTCGCAAGCATCTTTCAAACGCCCGACTCACAGGTGCGTCACAATTGGGATTTGATCGTATCCTCGTACTGGAATTTGATACCAAAGATGGGCGGCGTGATTTGGTCATTGAAATGTTCCGAAATGGCAATGTCATTTTGCTAGATCAGGACGGTGTCATCATCCAACCATTGACCCACGTCACGTATGAGACTCGTACCATCAAACGAGGCGAAATGTATGTTGCTCCACCCGAACCGATGGACCCTCGTACTTGGGATGAATCCCAATTGCGAATGGTGCTCCAAGAATCTGATCGTGATTTGGTCCACACATTGGCTGGGAAAATGAATCTAGGGGGCGCTTATGCTCGAAATCTTTGCCACCTAGCCGATTTAGACCCTACCCAAAATGCATCGGACATCGTCGATGTTGGCAAACTCCACACAATATTCCAGAATATGGTTGAGCAGATTGAGAATTCAGGGGCCACCGCCGTAGTCAGCACCTTGTTTGAGCCTGCCACCAATCCACTCGAGCTCGATGCTCAAATGGACGAACATTGTCTTGAAGTTGGTCCCATTCAATTACCAGAGGACGCCTTGACAATTGAATTCGAATCTTTGTCACACGCTATCGATGCATGGAAAGGTGGCTATGATTCAAGTGCACTTTCTAGAAGGGAGGCCGAAAAAATTGCAGAGATTACCGCACCAGGGCAATCAGATTCTGAAGAAGAGAAATTGTCGCGCAGAGAGGGGCAACAAGCAGCCGCCGTTGAAAAATTAACAGCAAAGGGTGCCAAACAACAAGACATTGGTAAAATGATTCAAGAAAATTGGGACCACGTTGAATCCCTTCTTAACCAAATGAATCAGTCGATTGAAGAACGCGGTTGGGATCAAACTCGATCAGCAATAAAGGAAATTGAATGGATCGAATCTGCTGACCCTGCGGCTCGAACCATTCGAGCGAAATTACCTGATGAGGATGGGAATCCTGGTCAAAATGTTGAATTGTATCTTGATCAATCTGTGCATCAGAATGCACAGAGATATTTTTCCAAAGGCCGAAAGGATAAACAGCGCGCAGAAGGGGCAAAGGTAGCCCTCGCTGATACACAGAACCGTCAGAAAAAAGTGGATAAGAAGCGAGCCAAAGATGAGGCTGCAGGTCGTGTTTCTACAATAAAACGAACCAAAAAATTCTGGTTCGAGCGCAACCGTTGGACCATGCTTTCGAGTGGCCAATTACTCGTTGGTGGGCGTGATGCAAAAGGCAATGATCAACTTGTCAAGAAACACCTTTCTGCAGCAGATTTGTATTTTCACGCAGATTTACATGGCGCTCCATCTTGTACCCTCAAACTCAAAGAAGGGTTTGAACTAGACCCCAATCCAAATCCATTGCTTCCGGAAGGAGTTCCATCTTTGCGCCTCACACAATCACTAGAGATTTCAGAACATTCTACTGATGCACTTGCTGGAGCGGCGCAAATGGCTGTTTGTTGGTCACGCGCGTGGGGCAGTGGTGGTGCAGCTGCCACCGCATTCCATGCCAAACAAGGCCAAGTCAGCAAAACCACCGAATCGGGTGAATCTCTAGGAAGGGGCGCATTCGTGGTTCGGGGTAATCGACATTGGTACAAGGATTTGACCATGGAACTTACACTGGGCATGGTGGCCATCAATGGTATCCCGTTGCCCATGGTGGGCACACATGAAGCAATCAGCAATATCTGCCAACGCTGGATTCGGCTATCACCTGGTACTCAAAAGAAAGAACAGGTGGCGACGAGGATTGCAAAGGCTACAGGTTTGTTGCAAGATGATGTCCTGTCGGCATTACCTCCTGGGAACCTATCCTTGGGCGAAAACCGCAATATTCTAGATTAGGGGGTTCTTTCAGAACCGTATTTCCAATGGGTAGCGATGTATATGACCCACTGCAAGCCCATTAGTTTGCATAATCTGAATACAAGGGTATTATGCACTAACCCATTAATTGATATCTAAAA
>JAQXFF010000252.1 GCA_029250425.1 Candidatus Thalassarchaeaceae archaeon
ACTCTGTGCGGCAGTATCGTGCTCAAGAGCACGCAAGTGTCGTCGATTCAGTTTCTCCAATGCATCAATGCCCATGTCGGTCAATCGACCACGCAAAGATGCTGCAAATTCAGCCAACCAATTCTCTACAGCTTCTGCTCGTGCCTTTTGTGTACCAGGGGCGTCTTCCTCAGTAGCAAAAGGATTTGCGCGAATGATTCCACAACCAGCAGCAGCCGCGATTGCCGCATCATCTGCAGTAGCGCCCCAAGGGATGTCAAGGATGTGTAAGGACTCTGAAACACCTGCATCTCGCGCCGACAATCCAATCCGTGGTAGTGCCGCTGGGGCCGTCATGCCGGCACCTGAAGTGAGTCTGACAAGGACGCCATCAATTGGCTGTTCTTTCAGCATACGGTGTAAATTTGCGACACGATCAACACGGCCAGCAATCAGTACTGGTTTCTCATCACCAAGATGGGAGCGAAGCCCAGTCATGAGGGCGAGGACTTCACCATCATGGAGTGATGGCAACTCATCTAGGTCGAGAACAAAACCTGCAGCAGTCGGTAGCAATGTGATTGCCTCAGTGAGATTTGATTTGCCAATGCGAACCAAATCAATTCCGCGGGGGTCAGCATCAACCAAACAAGGTTGCACAGAGAGCAGATTGCCGGACAGGCCCTTGCCACTTTGCAATTCAGGTAAGATCGGTAATGGGAATACTACCCCCTCGTCCTCTTCACCTCTTGTGAGCAAGGTAACAACATCGATCGGTCCCGCACTATCAATTGCAATTTCCCCACTGATCAAACCTATTTCCCCGAAATCACCCCACACTGTTTGCATTGGGGGTGTCGAAGGTATGGCGTGGGATTCATCGGCCTCGATGACAACCGCATCTTCACTGACTGACAAGTCATGTTCTTTGAGTAAGAGATTGATTTCTTTGTGTTCGGTTTTTGTAAGGCTGCGCTGTTGCGCCCCTTCGCCCTCGGGGAGACAACGACCATCGACAATAATTCGACCGCCCGTCATACCCTGACCTGCATCCGCTTGACAATCTCCGATGACGACAATAGTCCCATCATTCATGCCAAGTCCGGTGCGTTGGCCCGCATGCCCTCGAACCACGAGCGTACCTCCGGCGAACATTGCACCGGCTTCATCGCCAACACTGCCTTGGCAGAACATTCGTCCACCAGTCATTCCATGTCCACATCGAACTCCAGCATCCCTTTCAACAACCAATCGGCCATCTGAGGAAAACGCACCAAACCAACCGAGGGCATTCCCCTCCAGTGTGAAAGTACCACCCTGGCAACAGAATGCGGTGAAATCACCTAAATTCCCTAGAAGGCGCACTCGGGCACCTTTTGGGAGGAATGAGGCAATACCAATTTCCCCTTCCTTTGGCTTTGCATCACCTTGCGCACCCCATCCGATTTTGATTGCGCGATCAAGTTCAATCGCCTTCGCGAGGTTTTTTGAGAGGTTCCTATTGAGTTTGATACTCTTTGTCACATCATCAGTCATAGGCTACCCTCGCGTCTCTCCGGGACACTACCCTCCTTAACCCGAACCCCTGTAAAATGTGGTTAACTATCGATTCCGCGCTCCCTACGGGAGCACGGGTTATATTCATAGACAGTCGTCAAGGGGACTGGATTGCTAGAGATGGCGTTGTGGGGCTACCTGGATGAGCATTAAAGTCGCAATCAATGGATACGGAACCATCGGCAAACGCGTCGCAGACGCAGTCGATGCACAGGATGACATGGAAATCGTAGGAGTGACAAAAACTGGCCCCTCATTTGGCTGTGATTTAGCAGTCAAGAAAGGGTTTCCTCTGTACTGCACATTTGATGATGCGGATCGGATTGCTCGTTTTGCGGAACAAGGGTATGATTGTTCAGGTGGTCTTTCGGACTTACTGGCTATTGCTGATGTCGTTGTTGATTGCAGCCCAGGGAAACTTGGTGCTGAGAATCTTGCCAAGTACAAAGCCGCTGGAATCAAACATATGTTCCAAGGTGGGGAGAAGCATGCTCTAACTGGACTTTCTTACACATCGTCAGCAAATCATGCTGCAAATTTGAATGTAGATGGGACGCGAGTCGTGTCCTGCAATACTACAGGTCTTTCGCGAACATTGGTGCCTCTGTATGAGCACTGTGGGAGCTTGAAAGTTGAATGCACAATGATCCGCCGAGCAGCCGATCCTGGCGACTCTGGAAAAGGGCCCATTAATGCCATCAAGCCAGTACTGAAAGTTCCCAGTCACCATGGCCCCGATGTCATGACTGTCAAGCCAGAAATCGAAATCAACAGTCTTGCAGTTGCAGTGCCGACAACAATCATGCATATGCATGCGATTATTGCAGATTTGCCCGCCGGTCATGGACTGACTACAGAATCCATTTTGGACATGTGGAAAAGCACCCCCCGAGTCATTGTCATGAATGGTGCTGAAAACCGAATGCCGACAACCGCAGAGGTCATGGAGATGGCCCGAGACATTGGTCGAAAGTGGGGTGATTTACACGAGATTTTTGTTTGGGAAGATGGGGCCAAATTGGTGGGCGACAGACTGTATTATTTCCAAGCCATTCATCAGGAAAGCGATGTAATTCCGGAGAATGTAGATTGCATCCGTGCTCTGATGGGGACTGAATCCGATTGGCGAGCTTCCGTCGCAAAAACTGACGCGGCCATTTCAGCCTACTACAATTGTTGATTGTGCGCTAAATTCATTCGAGATAGTACAAGTGTTTCTTCTCTAGAACACCACTTTTCCGAACCTAAATCCATTGAATTAATCGTCTGGTTCCGACGCCCGTAGGGCGTCAACTATCAAAAAGGGGCTGCGGTTCGTTAAGCCCCATGCGTCGCGCATTGACCCCACTCTTCCTTGTTCTGCTAATGGTCACAATGCCGTGGTCCTCATCGTCTTTCACAACCCATGAGGTGTCAGAGGAAAGCCCTCTTTGGACTGCTTCTGAAGCGGCTGAAAATTGGTATGAGTCCAATGGCGCGCCAGGTCCCGGTGTATCGATTTCATCGGGTTCAGGTCAACTTTGGGTGCAAACTGGAAACTTTGATCCACTACACCAACAATCGATAATTCCACCCTACCTCCAAGCGACAGATGACCCCTTTGCTACAGGTTTCCTCATCATACAATTGTTCGAAAATAATGGGGGTGTGGCAGAAATACTGGCAAAAGGAGTCGATGCAAACATTGTGGACACTTTACCCGAGGATGCATGGGTGTTGCGACTTCCCTATACAACCGAAGCACGCAGTGCTGCGATTATCCAATTGGCGGAAGATGATCGCGTTCGCTGGGTAGGTGCACAGCAACCAGCTTGGCGCCTCGATATTGATTTACATCAATCCATTGGAATGATTGATTTAGATCTCACTTTGGCTCAGGATGTCGACACCAGTCAAATGGAAGAGCACCTGTATATGGCCGGTTCCGAATTTGTTCGATGTGACGACTACCTTTGCCAAGCGATTGGAATTGATTCTG
>JAQXFF010000279.1 GCA_029250425.1 Candidatus Thalassarchaeaceae archaeon
CGGTCGGCAATCACACCCAAAGACGGACTGACAAAAGCAACCATCAATGTCCCCAATGCAACCGAATAAGACCACATAGCGGAGCCGGAGAGTTCTATATTCGCGATTGTTGTTGTCAAACCATTCGCTTCAAGGAAGAGATAGGCAAACCAAGGTGGAAGAATCGCTGCTGTGACACTTGTTTCAAAAGCAGATTTACCCCAATCATACATGCCGTATCCACGAATTGCCTTGGTCTTCTCGTCTGACATGGAACACAAACAATCTGGGCGGTGTTTAGGTTTGGTGCAGGGTGACGCTTGAATACGGGCAGCAAACAGCAACAGTCGATGTCGGGGGATTGGGCCAAACCCGTCGAGAACTCAATCGATGGACTTCGCCATGGAATGACTCAATTCGATGGTGTAGAATTCGATATGCGGTTGACCATGGATGGCGAATTGGTTCTGTTTCATGATAACCACCTTTCCAAAGAACAAGTCGGGAAAATTGGTGGGTCGAAATGGACTGAAGATCATACGTCAGAAGAGTTGGCAGAATTGGGTATTTCTACCTTTGAACAACTCTTGGCTGATGATGTATTCACCCATTCTTGGCGCGAACATGGGAAAGTTGCGTGTGTTGAACTAAAGATGCCACACCCCAATTCAAAAATTGCGGGTTCGGTAAAACCGAAAAAACGAGAAAAACATGCCCGTTCCATGGCGAAATTGGCTGACGCAATGCTCAACGAAGTGGGGTTACAACAATCCAATGTAGTTCTCATTTCGTTCAAACGAAGATTTCGTCACGTGTGTGCGCGCGCGAATGTCAGATGGCCTGTGGCTCAACTTCAACCAGCCATTCCTGAAATTGGTGGTAAGAGAATGAAGCGAATCCTCACCTTGCCCTCATTCATGTGGCTATCTTTGGCATTCCATTTGAAGCACCAAAAATTGGTGGGCGCACCCATTCTTCCTTGCGCATTGGAATATCTGTATGGAGCAACCCGACACATGACTCTGGGGCGGACTTTCGGTTTGACAGGATATACTGGCCGCAGGCTGAACCGTCTTCGAAAGGGCTACCAAGCGTATGTTTGGCCAACACCTATCGCTGTAGAAAATTCACTTCATCAACTCGGCCTTACAGGAATGACCGATGACACATCCCCTGAATCAGTCACACACCCTGGAGGAGGGGCAAGATGGTCACGTTGGGCAAGTCAGCCTCTAGACCCTGAACGGGACGCACTATTTCGAAGTGCCAAACCTGCTGATCATTCCGCTTTAATTGAAGACGCAGCAAAAGAAGTGACGCCTTGGTATGAATTGACAGACATTGAGCGGAGAGGGTTCCTATCGATGTGGAGAAAACGCTGGAATTGGGAACGGGATATCGATGAATTGGCAGGCGATTCAAGCCCACAGACAATGCCTTGGGAAATGAGTCGCTTATTGGGCCACCGTGGTAGCGGCAAAGACTTCAGTTAATCATTCAAGACGACGGATGGTTGGATCTGCTGCGTAGTACTTAGGTCGATAGATTGGAGTTCCACGACCGCCGCGAGCATTTCTCTCATCCAGAATTTGCGCAGAAATTCCAGCTACACGAGCCCAGCCAAAGAATGTCGTGTAGTAATCTGGCTTGTGGAAGCCAACTGCATTGAGAAGTGTACCAGATGCAATGTCAACGTTCGCATTTGGATTGCTAATCTTCGGGTTCTCACTGAGAACGCGCGGGGCAACGATGCGAAGTGTCTTGACGGTCTGGAAATTTTCATCATCCGGACAAATTTCTTCGCCGAGTTTGAATTGAGCAGCAGCCCTTGGATCTTCAGCACGTAATACAGCGTGACCAAATCCGTAAATCGGGCGACGGGCAGCCAATTCTTTACGCACGAATGATTCGACTTCAGCTTCATCTGAAGTACCAATACGCTGCACGAATTCGAGGCAAGATTGGTTTGCACGACCGTGCAGTGGGCCTGAAAGAGCATTCATCGCACTGGAAATTGAAGCGTAGAGACTGGCCCATCCACTGGCTACAGCTTTCCCGGTAAATGTGGAAAGGTTGCCACCACCATGATCCATGTGTAGAACGAGGAATACACGGAGGGTGCGTGTCATGCGTTCTGCATCAACGCCGTCCATTCCGAGTAAATGTACGAAATTTTCAACCATGCCTCTCTCTGGTTCGCTGGCTACTTCAGGTAGGCCACGCCCTCCTCGCAGGCGGAAGATCGTTGCCATTAGTTCAGGCATACGCGAAATGAGATTCAGCCCATCTGCTCGAATATCGCCAGTTGTCTCAGCCACTCCAAGTGCCTGGATTCCAATACTCAACCAATCCATTGGGTGTCCTGAACTTGGTGTCAGAGATTCTAGAACGCGGAGTGCACCGGTTGGAAGTCGAGCCGCACGTTGTGCCAACTCATGACGGAAATCCTGCGATTCCTGTCGATTAGGGAGCCTCTTTTCAAACAACAAGAAGATGACATCTTCGGGATCCATATCTGCCAAATCTCCAACTGGATACCCACAATAATGGACTCCTTTCTTGGGGTCGACGAAAGAAGTTCGACAGGTTCCGACAGGAACACCGCGTAGGCCTGTATCAAGATGGTCCTCGGTGACCTCAAAGAGGACTTCCTTGTCGTTCTCTTCGCTCATCTTCACTCCTCGATTCGCGGGAACGGAGGGTTCGGTATAAGGGCAAGGGTTGGGTGTATAACACCCAGAATATCGAAAACAGAGACCAGAGTCGCACATACATGGCCAAGCGGCAACCATGGTATTCGAATGGCGTTCGATTCGAATGTCAACCGGACTGTGGGAAATGCTGTGACCAACCCGGTGGTGTGGTGTTCTTGGCCAAGCATGATGCTGAGAGACTTGCCAAACATCTCAAAATGGAGGTGGAGGATTGGTTAGATCGAGATTGTACAAGGAGTAATAATGGCCGCTACGTGCTTCGTTCACGTCCTGAAGATGATATTTGCATCTACCTCAATGAGGACAAAACCTGTGGTGTCTATGAAGCCAAGCCGGACCAATGCTCAGCCTTCCCTTGGTGGAATGAAAATATGGCCTCAAATAGAACATGGCACAAAACTGTTCATCTATGCCCGGGACTCAGACAACCAGGTTCCAGTGTAGTTTCTTTGCCAGTCATTCAAGGGCACTTGGCCAAAGACGCAATTGCTGAGAAGGGTTTCAGAAAATGGGATTAGGGATTTAACCATCACTCAACAGGAAGAAGAACACGACGTTTGAGTGGCCATAGAATGGCCATCTGCGGCTCAGTGTAGTCAGGTATGAGTACCGGCCTCTCGGTGGCTTGAATCAATTC
>JAQXFF010000003.1 GCA_029250425.1 Candidatus Thalassarchaeaceae archaeon
TTTGAATCAAAAAATAATATACATGTAGTTCAGAAGTATCCAGTAATCCAAACGATTGGGTCACCAAACAATACGAGAGGGATGATTGCAGGGAAAACAAATAGCAAGAAGGGGTGCTTTGCAGTCACCCAAGCTTTCTCCAGACCTTCTGCTGCCAATTCTTTCAAAACATTCTCAACATCTGTCTCGGCACGACTCCCCCGAACTGGCCTCATTCGGCGGGTTACACCATGAGTCCCGTCGGGTTTGTCTACGACCTCCTCTAGCAGCCAAACATGTTTCAGAGGAATTTCTGACAAAGGCATTCTTGACGCATGCCAAGACATTGAAAGAGGACTCAAGTCACCAGCGCTAGCATTACGAATCAGCATCACAAATGGCAGAACAAGGAAGGCCAGACCTGCCCACATCAGTAAGGAAAGGGCTGGTGGCATGGCTGTGGAAAATTCACCACCTGATGAATTCAATGGGAAGGCAGCACCATTCCATGAAGGCAATAATAGTGTGGCCAACATCATTGCTTTTGCATCTGCACCCCCGTGAAGCATTCTGAATCGCCAAGCCATTTCAAAGAAAATAAGGACAAGGCCCATGATGACCATTTGACCCCAGAGTAATGCTGATTCAGTTGAAGACTCAAGGGCCGAATCGGTGTAGACGTTTGGATCGAAATAATCGAAAAGAACTGGTCCGTATTCCATCGCACCCATCACAAGACCGACTCCACTTACAAAATACCAAATTGTCACAATGATGTCTAGAACAGAACCCTTCATGATATCTGAAAAATCAGGCCTCCCCATCAATGCGGTCGAAGCAAATGCAACCGCTGCTGATGCCGTTAGCCAAATCATCCAATTCGCTTCTAAGACTAGAAGTTCAAGGCATAACAAGAACAGAGTGGGCTTGGCCCATGCCCACCACCATTCATTTGAAACTCGGCGTGTTTTGTGATCCAACCAAGCCGCGCCCCCAAAACACATGATGAGAACGCCAACGCGAACCCACTGAATGAGTTCCAATTCAAAGTGCCCATCTGTCATGCGAATCAACACTTGCACTGGAAAGCGACTTAAAGCAGCCTCGGCCCCCCATTGATGTGAGAGCAGGTTTGGGGGAACATCATGACAGCCGATATCGAAAACCGCATGCAGCAAATCGCTGCCGTGATAACACAATTGGATGACCCAAAAGTTCCCAGGAATATCCGTAAAGGAGCAAAAGACGCTGTTGAAAAGTGGCTCTTGAACAAAAACAAGCAACTCGATATTCGAATCGCCATTACTCAAGCGAAGTTGGAAGAACTCTACGAAGACCCAAACATCCCAATGGAGTTTGGGACATTGATTTTACAAATCAATACAGCATTGGAGCAAATGCTCACTGATTTACACTCCTGATGGCCAACGGCAATCCGGTATTGGCCAATCCAAGAGCCTCTCCTTTTGCGGTGATTCCAATCAATCCAACCTCAATTGAAGGGTCGAATAATGAAATCCCATACTCAAGGCGCTGTTGCAACGTACCTGTTTGAATGGCAACCCGGTGACATAGCATTTTGATTGTGATATCTTCTCCAATTCCAGTAGCTGCGAGAGCCACTTCCTCATCAATCCAAAATCCTGGACCCCACAAGGGGGTGTCGCCAACTCTACCCCTTGGCCTTCCCGTGCAACCCCCAGTTGATGTGGCAACCGCCATCAACCCATTTTCATCAATGGCGACACTACCGACTGTATCATTTCCCGAAGGTGAATCACTCCCTTCCACCTTGGCCTTTGGATAGCCCTGTTGATCTGCCCAATCTCGGGCGCCTTGACCCACGAGAATATGATATGGTTCATTGAGCAAACCTGCCGCCACATGGACAGGGTTTGGTGTATCTTCGATTGCCATAATCGAACCGAGTTTACCATCTGAAGTTGCCACTGCCGCATCCAATTGAACAGAACCATCGGCTCTTTTCCGCCCACCTGTTCCAGCATTGAGAACTGGGTCATTTTCCATGATTTCAACGGCTGCAAGTACCGCATCAAGAGCGGAGCCACCTGTAGATAATATCCCCCAACCGGCATCAGCCGCTGCATCAACACCGGGTTGATCCTTGGCAGAATGACCCGCACCACCATGACAAACAATCATCGGAGTCACCATCTACTCATCCTCCCCATTTGCAGTTAACTTCAGTCCAATTTGTGCAATAACTGCTAATATCATGATTATACCACAAATTCGGAACACTGTATGGTATGTCCAAAAACCAGAACCATCTACAGTTTCCGCCCAAATAAATCCTGCACTAATTGGTCCAATGACCCTAGACATCGCACCAAATCCTTCCTGTGAACCCATCACGCGACCAAGGTCTAGGTTGTGTGCACGTGCCTCAAATGTCAACAGGGTATTTTGGGTCGGTTGGAATAGACCATTGCCAACTGCAATACATGTCATGGCCACCAATCCAATTGCAAAAGGTGTGGGTTGAAGATATGGGATCCATGCCAATCCAAGGCCACAAATCAATATACCCATTACCATCAAATTTCGAGGCCTGTAACGTTTCACTAGTGGACGAATTAATCCGCCTTGTACAATCACACCAACAAGTCCCACATATGCAAAAAGCAGACCGTTTTGATAGGCGTCATACCCCAAACCACCGTTCAGGATTTCCATACCTGTGAACAAAATGAATGTGGCGTGCATCATCGTGAATGATAGGAGGAAAAGAGCGTTTACCAAAATCAATGTCCGAACACCTGGACTCAAATCTCGAACACCAATCAGATTCTTGATGACGCGCATGAAACCTTTAGGTGCATTATTATCGGTTTTGGTTCTCGAATCAGTTGGTAAACTCTCAGGCAAATAGGTCAAGGCGAAAAGGAATGAAGTGGCAGACAACACACCTGCAAATAGACATGGTAGGAAGTAGGGGTGAGCAATCCACCAATCTGTGTCGAAATATCCTCCAAATGTAGCAGCTGGGTCCGTTAGAACGCCTCCAATGAATGGTCCAATCATGAATCCCAAGCCAAATGCTGCTCCAATCAATCCCATTCGACCAGCCACTTGACTTGGTGTGCTGATGTCGCCAACATAGGCCCGTGCAACAGCAATATTCCCATTCCCTGCTCCCGCCAAGAAACGGACAATCAATGCGAACCAAAGACTTCCAGATAACCCAAACGAAATAAGAAAAATAGTGTTTGAAATCAATCCAAAAAGTATGATCGGACGTCGACCTAGACGATCTGAGAGTGTACCCAAAATTGGTGTGAATAGAAATTGCCCGAAGGTGTATGCTGCCAGAACAATCCCTACCCACCGATCTCTCGTACCGATGTCAGTAAACCCATCACCATGGGCTAAATCTTGGATGAAATAGGTAAGGAATGGGATGACGAGAGTGAATCCAATCATATCAATTAACACAACGAGAAACAAAATGCTCATGCTTCCACGAGCTTGTTTCTCAACATCCATGGCCTACGGCCATGATAGACAGGGCATAAGCATGTGCTCAAGCAGAAGGCTGGCTACTTGGATTTGGTGTTAAACGATCAATAACCGCGCCAAGGCGTTCCACCAAGGAACTCTTATTCTCGTTTGAGACCAATGCATTTTCCATCACTTCATCTAAGGT
>JAQXFF010000019.1 GCA_029250425.1 Candidatus Thalassarchaeaceae archaeon
ATGACAACGAACGCCCAGTTTAGGTCGTCCTCAGCGTGCTGCCAGCGAACTGACATCAACACATCGTCTGTGCCTGCTGTTGTGCTTGCTGCAGCGTCATCAGCTGTGTAGCTGTTGCGCGTACCGCTTTCTGGCTGGTCTGCAGCGAGGCTGTTTGCCCACACGTACAGAACACCAGCCAAAACCACAGTGATCGCGACCATTAGGATGGTTGCGATAACAGGGCTGACTGCCTGCTCGTTCTTCATATCATTCTTCATTTCAATGTCCTCCTTTTCCCCAGCGGGGATGGCGCTGCTATACCCCTCATTGGTATTAAGGTTCCCACCGCGCCGAATCGTGGTAACAACAGTTTAATCGATATACTGCGGAGTATAGGTGACTAGTACAAACAGTTTGTGAAGGCATTTTCTAACACCCTCGAAGTAAGAATATAACTAAATTTTCGTCAAACATTTACCAACAAAAACAATCACTTCAGCCTATCAGCCAGAGTTCGTTAGGTGAACAGGGGCGAGAGACGCAGCGTAGAGGGGATGGGATGCACTCGACGGTATCAATCGACCCTGTTCATGTTACGGGTGTACTCACAGTCGTATAATCCTTGCCAAATCAGGTTTTAGGGCCAAAATAAGGGATTATCGGCCCCTTTACTCGATCGTGATTACTTCAGGACCACCATCAGTAATCCAAACAGTATGCTCATATTGACCAATCATACCACCATCTGCACATCGTAGCGCATGGTATGTTTCAAGGAAACGAATGCTGATCAATTTCTTGACAAGTGCATTCCATTTTCGAATTCGACTTTCTTCGTTTTCTTGTGGGAAGGGTTTCTCCATCAGTGGGAATGCCCAACGTTCAGCAAAGGGGAGAGTCACGTATCTTTCTTCAAGATAATGCGCGAGACGAGCGCCAAGCGGTTTCAGTTTCTTTTTCGCAACTGCCTTTCGAATTGAAACATCGCCTGTTACCCGATAGATGTTTGATGAATGACGAGGAGCGATATTCTCCACCAAGCCTGATTTTCCAGTTGTATTGAATGGTTCAATTGCAAAAATTCCACCCAATGGAACCGTTCCTTTGAATCCCTGTGATTCTGCTCCACAAGCATAGGAGGGAACAGAAGTACCTGCATGTAGATTGAACAGTTCTAATTGATGCCCGCACAGATTCCGAATTGGGGCAAATCCAGCATCCACAGCAACTTGTTCAGCGGCTGCACCAACTTTGTGCCAAGGTGTGCCAGGATGCATTTGTTCGATTGAAGCATCTCTAGCTTCTTTTGCAGCACGAATTTGGTCAGTATGTTTTCCACCATTTCCAACTTCAACAGTCATTGCATTATCTGCAATCGCCCCATGAATGTGAACGCCAATGTCTAATTTGACAAGGTCTCCCTTCTTGAAAACAAGTTCATCCTCCCATTCTTCGGGAGGTGTTAGCAAATGATCTGTGGTGTAATGTGCTGCGATGTCATTGACTGAAATAGTGCAAGGGAATGCAGGTTTGCCACCATGTCTGTGGATATATCGTTCCGCAGATTCGATGACATCATGCCATTTGGCTCCCGTTACAATTTCATCTTTGATTGCTTCAAGGGTTCTGCGTGCGACGTGTCCGGCATCTCGCCAATGCTTCATGTCCTCTGCGTCGACCATGCTTGAATATCTCCTGCGCTTACTTTTCCTTCTCTGATGATGGTCCAATTTGAATCCTGTAACACGTCATCGGAGTCGTTCCACCTAATCAAGGTACTTGGTGCTCCACCTACACACTTCACTGGGAAAGCAGCACTGGGGGGGAGATTGAGTACCTTTCCCGCCTCTTTACAATCGAATACAGGTTCTTTCCCACTGAGATTTGCACTTGTTGCAGTCAGTGGACCAGTTTCAGAGACAAGCTTACGCGCGTGTGTGTCCGCGAGCACGCGAACGGCAATTGAATCACCACCCAATCGTGAATCAAGGGTTTTGATAGCGGGAAGAATTAGTGTTAAGGATCCAGTAGGAAAGGCATCGAGTATACCGCTCGCAACATCCGGTATTTCCACAAGATTTGCCGCCTGTTCCAAATCACATACGCCGAGACTAACAATTTTTGTTTCTGAACGGTTTTTCAATTTGAATAAACCATCAAGAGCATCTGTATGGGGCAAACAACCCAAAGCTGGAAGTGTTGAGGTTGGATATACAATTGGCAACCCATTTAGGACCCGTTCAACAATGCCTCTGGGCAGTTCAACCGGGTCGTCCATGCGTACCCGATGGCGTTCTGCATTTCAGGACTCCGCGAGCCAAACTAGCATATGTTTCTCAGCAATGGTTGCTGCGACATCCCGCTCCCCAGTTTTAACCAATAATTTTCCACTCGGGTATAATGTAATGTCAGCCATATCGCCAGTGAATGTGTAACACAGCCGATTTCTCAATGTGCAAGACCAACCTTCTGATTCGATTCGGTTGGCCACAATTTCTAAATCGATACTGTCAATTTGTTCGGGAACAACCGTCCAAGCAGCTCGCCCACTACACATTTCAAGCAGATAATCCTCACGGGACACCGCCGAAACCCCCCATTGACATACGTCCTTCTAGTTCTGCTACACCTTTAGCAGCCGCTTTAGCCGCCCTTTGTTTTTGGATAGACCAAAATAAGAAAATGACGAATAGGGCCGTACAGATATTGTTCAAATGGGGCCAGATTGTTTCGAATGTTTCCCGTGAAACCCATTTCTCCAAAGGCAGAACTTCAAAGATTAGTGCTTGAGCTAGATCTTCCATCGTCACAAATTCAGGTGCCCCAAGTTGAGTGAGTAATGGCCCAATTACATTATCCCATAGAATGGGTACTGGACCCAAAATCAATGTAATCCAACGCATTCGCTTGATGATTGCGTATGCTCGCCACTGAGACCTGTAGCGCTGCTCCCGTGTTTTGAGTTCGTAAGGTATCATTCAGCAACCTCAACTTGGTGGGGGTCCTGGTGGTCTTGCAGACTTTGGAGGGGGTCCTGGTGGCGAACCCGTTGAGGGTGGACCCGGTGGGCCAGTAGGGGGGCCCGATGGCGGACCCGATGGTGGACCTGATGGCGGACCCGATGGTGGGCCGGGCGATTGAGTGAGTTGGGGTGAAGGAGCAGATACAGGGGATGGTGGCGCAAGTGGAGCAAGTGGTGCTGATGGCGGAGAAGGTACAGCAATTGGTTCAGCAGATGGTGGTGAAGCCGGCATCTGTTGAGATGATAGAAGGCCCCCAGCAAAGGCTGCTTGCATTGGGTCACCAGAAGAGACATCAATTTCCAAAGTGGGACTGTTTTCTACATCATCGCCGAAGCTCTCGAATGCTGTTCCAAAGGCAGCAGCCATTGGATCTGCACTTCCGGTATTGGTTGTTTGTTGTGCATTAACAGAGGGTTTGCTCATTCGTTCAGGGCGTGTAGGTGCCGCGATTCTCAAATCATTGGTGAAGGGGCCTAGTTCGACAGAGCCAGGGCCTGAATCTGTATTGTAATCGATTTTGAATAACCAAGCTCCCGTGTCGGATGGGACCCAAAATGACAACTCCTCCCCATTACCCGATTCGATTCTTGAAGGTGCACCACGGGGCCGGGCATGTGTCCCATCCATGGCTCGAATGTCTCCAGAGATATCCCACAAATCACGTGCTGATTCATTGGAAACATCAATTGTAACTTCTAGAATATCTTCATCATCATCGTCAATTTCTTCGACAACAGCCCAGAGTGTTGCAGTAACACCACTTGATGAGACTGTTCGCTGCGCCATGAATCGACGAAACGCAACCGCTACTTGAATCCCGCTCCATTCAGCGTAGACTGTGTCGCTTCGCAGGAGGGAGTGAATTTGCGATGACTACGATGCTTGCACAAGCCAAGTCAATGCTTGATTGATGGGTGTGCCTGCGCCGAATATGTTGACCATCAATGAATAGGAATACCAAATTGAACAGTGGGATAAGGTAACGTAATTTTGAGATCGAACGTCTTCCACAATCCACCCGCTGCAATGGTTCACCATCTTCTCTAACCACTGCCAATCCAAACCAACGTTGACCCAGTGAACGACCCATACTGTGAACCGTGTATTTGTGATAGAGGTAATTGGCACCGAGGATGAGTGCCCAATTGACCAAGACAAAATACCATTCTGCATTTAGGAGGGCGCCCAAATTCCATGCGTATGCAACCCATGAACCAGTTGCGATTAGTAGAATTCCCATGACCACCGCAGTATCCAGGATATATGCAAAAATTCGCTTCCAAAGGGGCGCAAGAATGGTACCTTCTGGGACTGGCCAATGCCCTTCGCTTTCTTGTATTGCGAGTTTGGCAGGATTCGATCCACTGGCATGGATTGAGATTGGGCTTTCGTGATTCATATTATCCCTCCGTGTTGTTGCCGCGTCCCTTTCCCTTAATGTCACATATGGAGGACATGATACGCTTCTAACCCTCGTTCAGATGCCCAATCACACCATGATGCCCAACTGGAATCATTCCTCAACGTACGTGGATGTCCGAGAAGAATCAAACCCCTCCGTGCCCTTGTAATAGCGACATTTAGCCGTCTTCGATCCGTAAGGAACCCCATTTCACCAGCTTCGTTTGCGCGTACAGCGGAGAGCACAATCACGTCTTTTTCACGACCTTGATATCCATCGACAGTTTTTATTTCCAAGCCATGATATCGCTCATTTTCTTCTCGCCCCCCTGCACTTTCAAACAGGTCATTCAGCAATCGAACTTGGCCACTGTAAGGTGTAACTACTCCAATATCGTGGGGGGTAATGTCTCCACCTGAAAGCAACATATCGACCACGCGAACAGCCAATCCAGCCTCATCCATATTTTGCTTGGATGAGCCATCGGGGCTGCTGTCTTCAACCCCTTCAACTGGAATAAAAGCGACAGGTGCATCCCAATCTGGCCAAACAAAACCAGCGGGTGCAATTCTTTCATCAGCAGTGATTCCATCTTCTAATTGTCCTTTGTAGAATCGTTCACTTGGCCATTCTCTGATTACAGGATGCATTCGATATTGGGTGGTGAGCATGGTTGATGGGGCGCCCAATGCAATTAGGCGTTCAAACAATGAGCAAGCCAGCCCCTCTTTTTCTGCACGCCGGGAGATTACTGTAGGTGGCAATTGGTGATGATCGCCTACCAAGACAACATGGCGGGCTCCCTTTGTTAGCGGTATCAGGGAAGCGGGTTCTGTCGCCTGAGTTGCTTCATCGAGGAGCACCAGAGGAAATCTTCTCGAATCCAATAGTAAATCCCCTGCCCCCACGCAAGTTGCACAGATGACTTGAGCATGTTCCAAAATGTCGTCCCGCATTTGGTTTTCAATTCGACGAACTTCCTTCCAACCCTTGTTGATATCTCGATGGGCCAATCCTTTCTCTTTGCCCTTTAGAGATGGTAACCTTCGCATTGCATCTTCATTCAATCCAATGATTGTATCAACATCTTCTCGCAGATGATGTTCTGCCATCTGCGCTGCCATTGTTGCGTCTCTCAGCGATTCTCTGACCTTCACAGGCTGTCCTAGGCGAATGGCTTTGACACCTTGATTTAGCATACCTTCCAGTAGATTGTCAACGGCTACATTGGAATCTGCAACTGCTAAAATTGGCCCACCTCCATTGCGAGCCCAAGCAGCAAGGATACGAACTGCTGTGTGTGTTTTCCCAGTTCCGGGGGGGCCCTGGATGAGTGATAAGCGATATTGCATAGCATTGGCGAAGGCTTCAGATTGGCTTGAATTTAGACTCCCAGTATGGGTGGATTGAGCCATGAGCCGTTTTTGAATCCCGCCTAAATTTGCCGAACGCGCCGCACTTTCGTTCATATCACGAACCTGACCGTAGAACAATTCCCTCAGCGTAGTTGAATTCTCCTCTCCAAATAACAATTCGATGGCAGCAGCCATTCGATCATGCGCTACACGATTTGCCCCTCGATCAAGGCGCCATGTGTCCGAGCGTATTTTTGGAGGTTGTTCCTTAACTACAATCCGGATAAATTTCCGTGAGCGAGATAAAACAGTCCCTTCAATCACTTTCTCTTTGAGGGGATTATGTCTGGAAAGTGTGACAATATCGCCATGTCGAAATCGATGATGGGGCAACGTTCCTCCTTTGGCGAATAATTTGACAATTCGTTCACCAAATAGCCACCCATCATTTTTCCCTTCCAAATCGTAGAGAGTAACACCATTCTCGACCAATCGGGCCCGACTCCACTTTCGCAATCGTTCTTCTACAGCAATCATTTCATCTTCAAGTTCCCAATCAATGAGATTATTGAATCGCTCAAAATGATCTTGTGAACGAGGAAAAGAGATACCATCACTTTCTTCATCCGTTCCTTTGTTAGCTGAAGAACCAGCAGGTGGCCCACGCTTGATTCGACGAACCTTCCCTTTTTTGTCCGCCATGTATGGGCCTGATACTCGGCTACCTTTGGACCCTCCCACCTTTGCGTTGGCCCCCATAGGGCCAACTCTTTGAACATCACAGTCCTCAAGCGGGAGGTAGCGAATCTTATACCGTAATTGTGGTCGCCATCATTTAGGGTGGGGCGATGTTCGGGCGTAAGCGGAAGAAAGAGGCCGATGGCCAAATCTGTCCACTTTGTCAATTGGAGAATACCATGGAGGCAGAATCCTGTACTCGTTGTTACTACGAATTTACTGTTGCAGCCCACCGCCAAACAGTGTCGGAAATTTCTGCCGAAGAGAGTGGAGGCTTATTCGATGCTCTCCTTGAAGAAGACGAAGAAAATGATGAAGATACACCTTTGGTTGATTGGACAAGCCATTCATTTTCGATGAATGATATGACTGTTGAAGTTTCACCATATGACGAAGAAGGGATGGTTGAGGTTGATCAATCGGTTTCGATGGAACACCAGTACGATGCCCCTCAACAGGTTGCTAGAGTCAAGGGCCAACCGAAAGAAGAGAAAGAAGAGTATGTTCTTACCACAGCGGATGCACCGAAAAACGTCACAAAATTCGACACTGGTGATGGACCCGATTTGGCCTTTGAGGAAGAAGAATACAGTGCTCCAGTGGTCAAACTTGTTGAAATGACTGAAAGTGAGGATGTTGAGCCTATACATTCCACGACTTCAATTTTAGATGAGGATGATGACGATGATGAAACTGAAATCACATCAATTTCTGCCCCTCCATCTCCAGCACAACCCATCGAACCACCAGTTATCCCCGCAATTCCAGAAATTCCAGTAGCAGCCCCCCCTCCAGTAATACCTGAGATTCCAGCCGTACCTGAAATCCCAATGGTACCAACAGTCCCAACAACTTCTGAAACCCCATCCATTCCAGAAAATCCTGTAGTTCAACAACCCACTATGACTCCACCACCAATTTCTACTGGAATATGGCCGTGGCCTCAATCTGATGCTTGGGATGACATCACGGTACGTAAAGCTCTACGAGATGCTATGGAATCTGCCAAAAGTGGAGACATTGCCAGTTCAAAGAAAACTTTGGTGACACTTGGACCTCATCTTGGGGATCGAGTCGATCTTGTTTTCCATGTGGGTGTTTTGTTGAAGAAATTTGGACAGGATGATGTAATGCGCCGTATGATCGAGTCTGCGCGTAATCAACACCCCAC
>JAQXFF010000039.1 GCA_029250425.1 Candidatus Thalassarchaeaceae archaeon
ATCTTAACTGCACAATCAATCCAAGCATGTGCATAATTTATCGCCCCAAAAGCACGGACCAAGTCGCCTTGTTCAACAAACCATTTTGCATCAGATGCATAGGAATCCGCCATTTCCATCATTATTGCAAGGTTTCTGCCCTCAATAGAATCGGAGGAGCACAAGGGGGTGGCTTTGTCTCTAGCTGCGCCAGTCAGAGCAATATATCGTTCCATTAACTCAGAAGTGACTTCGACATGGGGTTCAGACATCGGCACCCTCCCGTTGAGATATCAAGCGTCGAACGTCTTCTGCCCGTCCAAGAGATTCATACAATTCGATGGCACGGCTGAGCATCCCAGAATCCTCTGCATCTCTCGCTGCTTCGAAAATCACCTGACGTTGTTCCCAATCCAGTCGGCGCATTTCCCCTGAAGCGATTTCTTCGAACAATAATTTCCTGCGATTGACCAAGTGGGGACCAATCCACATTCTTACCAACCCATCGCGAGTCGACGTTAGCATTCGATCGGCAAAATTGGAAGATAGTAAATCACCAGCGGGTCTGCGTTCAAAATCATCTTCAGGAGGGAGGCGGATCAAATCGCCGGCGACATCTAACGCCCACCAGCCTTCACCAGTCCAAACTGCATCTAGGGGTACAAGACCATCCCCTGGGATACGGTCAATTCGATCCCACCCAAACGGGTTTGGCACCCCTTCTTGCAAGCCCCCATCTGCATTTTGGACTAAAATTCGGCCACTCTGCAATCTCGAAACCCACGACCATCTTGTTGTTTCAATTTGACGTTGAGCATCGTCACCACCCAATCGTAATGCGCGCAAACGACCATCGTCGTCTTGAGCTAGTAATATCTCACGGTCAATCCAACCAACCATCTTCTGCAGTGGTCCGGGACGGAGGCGACGGATTCCCCGGCCCCGACGATTGAACAAATGTATGTGGTCCCCTCGATCAGATAGTAACCACCCTCCACCAGGTCGACGAACAACATCACGAAATCCTCCTGCAACAGCACGGCCTTCGCCAATTGGTTCCCCAGTAGCCAAATCTAGCAAGAAAAATCCAGTTCCCGCCAATACAGCCACATTTGTACCGTCATGCTCTAATTTATACACATCAAATGAAAACTCTCGTCGCCACAGGAAATCACCATCTGCATTGAGGCGTCGGACGACACTTCCTGCAGCTATCAGACAATCATCTACCAAACATGAGAGGGCTCCTACACGACCTTCGACTTGGTGACTCCAAGCGATTTCCCAACGCTCTTCTGTCATGTTTAGACCTCCATGTGGCCATCTGTGAAATGTGCCTTTGCTTGGTCAGAAATGCGGAACAGCCGGGTTCGTCCCTTTTTGCGCACGGATAAAATTCCTGCTTTGTGTAGGCCATTGAAAATTTGTGATAAACGTGGACGACCAACAGCAAGATATGCTTGTAATGCGGCATCTGAGGGAGAAACTTCTCTGGCAATTGAGGCTTCAACAATCGATATCTCAGAATCATTGAGTGACGATACCTTCTCAAAATCCAAAGGAAAGGTCGAAGCGGCTGGCCTTGGTTTGTCCTTGCGCAAATTTTCGCCGATTGATTTGGCTGCCAGAGGATCCATAACCGGGGTCTGGACGGGGGCTGGTTCTGGTTCTGGTTGTGGTTCAGGGAGTGAATCTGCTACCCAGTAGGTTGTTTCCATCGAATCAATTTCTGGTTCTTCAGGAGAGAAATGCATAGACGTGTCTGGCTTGGCTGTCATTGGGCCACTGGCTTTTGGGCGCAGGGCATTGTCAAGACCGATTTCGACTTTCGCAGTGCGTTGACGATCGGTGAGGCCCCCGAAAGCACTTACTGGAAGTGGTGGTTCAGTACCTGGCTCCATCTGTAGAACTGCACCACCCAATGCTTTCGATAAATCCGGTTCATCTGTTTGATCAACTTCTAATGATGGTAATTCGAACTCAGGAGATGTTTCCCCGCCATCATTGAATTGCTCTTCGACTGGTTCCTCCGGGAAATCCTCTTCAAGTTCGGGTTCAATTTCAGAAACATCCCATTGGAAATCATCCTCAGGCTCATGTTGGACCTTAGCCTCTAAATCTTCTATTGGAGGTACCATCTCTTCCGATTCATCAACCAAAGATTCGAGTGGTTCAACTTGCGATGCCATGCGATTCTTTGCATCATTGGGTTCAAGGTCCATCGATTGAATCATTTCTTGCTTACGTGAGAAGGCTGTAGATGCACCCTTTTCGGCATCAATAAGGTCGCGGAAATGCTTGACAACTTGGAGGGGTCTTCCCCCTGTATGAGCAATTGTATCCTCAATTACTGATTGAGGGGCCGACCAACCTTCATTGCTTACTTGGCTGATTCGTTTGTCAATGAGGGCTCGTATCGATGCAGAATTGAAATCTTCCAGTGGTTCCGTGATGTCATACTCATTTTGCAAATCATCTGGCCATGCGGACAATTGGGCAGGAGTAAGAGCAACGATGACCAAGGCCCGTAGGCGCCGTAATACGGAGGTTAAGCGCTCAAACACTTGAGCTAGATCTGCACCCCCTACATTTGGGAAATCAAAGGAAATTAGTGGCAAATCACCACTTTTCCCTTCTAATGAAGCCACCATTTCCTCGACAAGAGGGTTTGTTGACGGTGGGACATCATAACCCACAATCAAGCAATACAACTCATGCAGAAGAATATTGCTAGTTTCACCCTCTGGATAATAGGAAAAAGAGTAAGGAGTGGGGGAAAGGTTTCCCAATGTTTGCAACACGGATGTCCGCCCCGTTCCACGTTCACCTAGAAGGATCATGAGGCGAGGGCTTCCGAATCGCAGATGATGGCGTAAATTCGACATCAATTCGGTACGACCAACCAGGAGAGCGTAATCGCTAGATTCGATTGGGCGGGGTGAGAAGGGGTTTGCACGCATATGAGGGAGGTGCAATGCATTCGCCACACTTTTCGACATCTGGATGGGCGAACTTTACTTGGGTTTAACAAGTTAACGCGAGTCTAACACATCTAGAATTCGGTTTGGAAGCGTTGAATACGATACCGAATCACATTCTGCGCCAATAATGTTCTTTTTTAGCAGTTATATGTATCCCATTAACGCTTTATTAACGCATTGTTAACGCGTGTAAAGCGTTAGTAACGCTTCGCTAACGCATTGGCTTAACCCGACATGGTCTGAAAAATGCCATATTAGTCAGTTTGGAACCAGATGATTCGCAATCCTTTAGGACATCGAATTAGAGGAGTATATCGAGGATTGGACATGCCGGTTGAGAACAGTCGTTTAAAGGGATTTTACAAATTGAGCGTCAAAGAGCGGCGTGAGAAGGTTGCAGAATTGGCTGGCTTGGACCAGGATGCTGTCGAGGCGCTGGCCGCAACAGGGGAACTTTCCGAAGCGGCAGCAGATCGGATTATCGAGAATGTCATCGGCACATTGGCCCTCCCAGTTGGTATTGCGACGAATTTCATCATTGATGGAGAGCACTACATTGTACCCTTCGCATTAGAGGAGCCTTCTGTTGTAGCGGCTGCCAGTAATATGGCCAAGCGCTGCCATGCCAAAGGTGGGTTTGTGTCCAATAATACCGACCCGATCATGATTGGTCAAATCCAAGTTGTTGGATGCGAGGATGCTTTTGCCGCAAAAAAGGTGATTTTAGCAGCAAAAGATGGATTGATTTCAGCATGTAACGAAGTGGACCCTATTCTAGTCAAGTTTGGCGGAGGGTGTCGAGATCTTGAGGCAAGAGTCATCGACACCCAATCAGGACCAATGGTAATTGTACACATACTCGTTGATTGCCGTGATGCAATGGGAGCCAATGCGGTCAATACCATGGCCGAAACGATTGCCCCTCGAATTGAAGCGATCAGTGGAGGAACTGTGATCTTGAGAATCATCAGTAACTTGGCCATACACCGATTGGCCCGAGTTAGCGCCACATTTACCCCGGAAGAGATGTCAAACGCCGGAGATGCAGCACAGGGTGCCGACGTTATCGATGGAATCCTGCAAGCATACCACTTTGCCGCAGCAGACCCATTCCGAGCAACCACACATAACAAAGGCATCATGAATGCCATTTCTCCGATTGGTGTGGCTTGTGGCCAAGATTGGCGCGCCATTGAATCTGGAGCACACTCCTATGCATCACATGAGCGAACATATGGTTCACTTACTCATTGGGAAAAGGATGACGAGGGGAATTTAGTCGGCTCAATCGAATTGCCCATGCCCGTCGGGCTTGTAGGCGGTGCTGTACGCGTACATCCTGTGGCAAAGGCCAATGTGGCCATTATGGGTGCACGGAATACTGATGATTTGGCCAAAGTGATGGCCGCAGCAGGATTGGCTCAGAATCTAGGCGCTCTACGCGCCCTTGCTACAGTAGGTATCCAAGCAGGACACATGAAATTACATGCAAGGAATATGGCTGTTACTGCTGGAGCCGAAGATCATGAAGTGGATGTCGTGGTTGATATGATTCGCTCCAGTGGAGAGAGGATTACAGCTGCTGCAATCGAAAATGCGTTGAAAGCACTCAGAGAAGAGTAATCACTCTTCTTCGTCTTGAATGATTTCAGCATTCGATTCATCCCAGTCTTCGCTGACTGGAACTTCAGGGGCATCTTGAATTTCATCGCCACCATCGCTGAGGCTGGCTGCCAATTCAGCGCCGTCCATACCCATGTTAGCAGCATGTTCCCTGAACCATTTACGAACTTTCTTGGATTCTGCAAATGGACACCCAAACATCTCTGCAAACCGACGAGTTGTCGTCAAACGTCTCGAAAGTCCATCACGGCGACGGTCGATTAAGCCAAGATGGGCCAAATCCCGCACATGATCATAGGCGCGTTGTCCAATCATTTCGACCAATTGGCTTTGAGCCATCGGTTGATGATAGGCAATAAGGGCGGCAGCGGCAAGCAAACGCTGAGGTATTTCGGTTCTGAATGTAGAAGGAATGTGATTGGCTAATTTTGGTTTCACTTCCATGACCCATCGTCCGCTCACGCTGGTCAATTGTAGAGCTCCCCCTGGCCTTCGTTTCATGGTGTTTTGAAGAGATTCCAAATTTGCCACGATTTCACCAGGGCTCTGTTGCATCGATTCCGCAAGTTCTTCCACGGAAAGTGAGCGACCTGCCCCAAATAGTGTGGCTTCAAGTAAAGTTCGAAGATCGACATCACTCAGCGTAATCGCCTCCATCTGCTTGCCTTGGACCGATACCAATTTCGGTTGATATCGCAGCGAAATCATCTAACTTTGGCCACTTATCTTGTAGGAAAATTTCACCATTTGGGTATTCCATCTGCCACAAATCTGTATAGCCACGGTGAGTGAGGAAAAGTGCTGAGACGAAACCTGTCACTTGCCCTTCCTCTTCGGCTTCAGTCAAGGTCCATCCTTCAGCGGCTGAATTTTCAGCAAGTTTGGCCGATACTTGTTCAAGAGTGACCGGGGCACCGTCTGGACTTGTTGCCCGTATCGCCTCCCAACAACGGCGGATGTCGTCCTCGAGGTCCTCCTTGTGCATCCGCGTAGTCACATTTGACATCCAATCGGATACTTCAGCAGCATGCTTGATGCGACTGGCTTCACGGATTCTGCGCTCTTCAACCTCTTGATGTGCACCTTGTAAGGACATCAACAATTCAGTAAGTGTCACAGGGCGGCCTTCCTCCCTTTTGACTCGACCATCGAGAAGATGTGGGAGTACGTCGGTTGTTTGCCCCGTGATAATCCCCACGCTGAAGTTGTATTCTTCATCTTCAAATTCGGTCTGCCATCCTTCTTGGCCCCAGGGGTCATCCTCCCAATCCTCTTCTGCACGTTCAGCCCTGTCGAGAAGGGTCGAAGCTTGCCCATGAAGGACCTGCCATGCCATTCGAATCAAGCGACCACAAGTAGGAAGGTCGATATTTTCGGCATCCTTTGTCCGTTGATTGAATTGTTCAATGAATACTGACAAATTCACATCCCATGGGTCTAAACTTGCATCATTAAACATCTGGAAAACAAGGGCGACGGAACGGTCAAACGGATCGACAAGACTCTGATGCTCCGCACTTTCCAGATCAGCAATTTCCACCAATCGATCGATGTAACGATGCTTGTCAAGATTGGTGTCATCTTGTTCGCCAAGCAATTGCTTGACAATGGTTGCCTGCATATCCCGGGTCTCAAGTAGAGACATCGAAATCACTCCTGTTCCTCGACTTCAGGGGCACTAGCCACTTCTTCGATAACTTCGTCTTCTGCCTCTTCCTCGGCCTTTTTCGCGTCAACGGCACGTTCCCATTCGAGTTTCTCATCCATGTCCTCTTTTTCATCCG
>JAQXFF010000040.1 GCA_029250425.1 Candidatus Thalassarchaeaceae archaeon
CATGAAGCAATTGCAATTCCTGAATGTGTGTCTGTGGCATCTACGGTGACTGCAATCTGCCCTGACATCGAGTCAGTGAGTGTCGGTAAAATCCATCCTCCGGCCACAGGGGCGGCACGATCAACCATGATTGTCACATTGAGTGGGTCACCAATATTCCCAACTCTGTCAACCGCTCGGAATTGAATCGTTCGAATGCCTTCTTGCAAAGTCATTGAGCCATAACCTGCAGCACCAATATCGGCCCATTGACCAGTACTATCTCGTACGTGGTAAGTGGAAATTCCAGAACCTCCGTTATCATTCGCCCCACTCGATAAGTCATTGAAAATCAGGGTTGTTGCATCAGTCCAAGTGCTTGCAGGCACGGAAAGGGAAGGTGTGCCCACTTCGGGCCCACTTCGATCAATTCCTACATGAATCGAGGTTTGTGCTGAATTACCCCCTCCATCAAATACGGAAAGAACGGGATTCCAAACACCTTCTGGCAAATCCCCTGGAGACCATGCCCATGTGTTGAGGATTGTACCCGGTCCATCTTGAGGGGGATTTCCAGAACCAGGCACACCTGTCAGTGTGGCATGAGAAAGATGTGAATCCGACCCACTCCAATCGAAATTGATTGTACCGGTTTCAGATGTCGTAAACCATGCTCTATTGATTGTTGAAGAACCATCTCCAATCACGGCACCTGTTGTGGTTAATGTAAGCGCATTTGGCGCGGTGTTGTCAATGGTAAATGTGGGGCTTGTCACCCACCCAGTGGTTGTTGAATTTACGAATGTACCCTCGATTCGGAGTTGGTAATCTCCATCTCCATATGCACTAGTGTCCCATGCGGTTAGCCATGGTGCTGCGGTGATATTGGCAACTGGAGTCCATGTGGCACCGTCTGAAACTTCAACGTTAATGTAATCCATACTTGCAACATTTGTTGCACGTACGGTATATGTTCCCGAAAGAATTTGACCGGAATTTGGTCCACCGCTAAAGTCCAAATCCGCGCTGCGACCAGATGAAGCATTCACGTTAATCCATGCTCCATGGGGTACCAAACATAGCAGAATCACCACGCTTGTGGCGAGAATGAAGCGGCGAGAAAGCATTGGCACCAATCCTTCCACAATATGTCACGTCCTTCAAGGCTTTCCAATGGGTGTCGCAATGACTAGGCTTGCTTGGGGTCTTTTGGTGCATTCGGGAAGCAGGTTTGAAGTGCCTCGGCTGTTCTCCTGAACCCATGGAGCGGCGCCCGTTGGTACCTTTCTTGTGCGTCATACTATTCCTAGCGCCAATATTGACGATTTCTAGCGCCGTTAGTGCGGAGTTGTCAGGCAACGTTGCATTCAACACTGAAGGTCTTTCGATGAGCCCTTCAACAGCGGTTGAAGGAGGCGATGTAACATTCACACTTTCCCTTCAGAATATTGCGAACGTAATCGCGGAAGATGTGGTAGTCGAGTTTCACAAAAATAGTTTCCAGATGGGCAACCCTGCTGCATTACATAGTGTAGACATCGATGCAAGCTCCTTTGAAGATGTGGACTTTGTTTGGTCAAACCTTGCATGGGGGGAAGGGGAACAAACGTTGGTAATCCGTGTCAATCACAACAATGATCCGAAAATCATCTCTCATGACTTTGATGTTGAAGGATTGGCCAATCTTCGCCTGTCTCATTTTGAATTGTCACCCGCTACAGATGTGCATGAGGGCGACCCTGTTCAAATTCAAATTCAGGTTGAAAATGCAGGTCATGCTGATGCTCCGGCTAGTCACCTTGAATTGACAGTGGCTGGAAGTGCCAATCTCCTTTCAGTATCATCATTGCAAGTTGGGGACACAATTTGGATGAATCAGACAGCAACTGCACCAGCTGCGGGTTCATACGATGTGTTTGGCATCGTTAATGCAGATAGTGGGGACAACATTGTTGAATCAACAACAGCAGATAATTCAGAATCTCGAACTCTGATTGTCGACACATTTCCAGATTATCGACATGCAGAGGGGCCAACAGTAGTTGCAGAACCCGGGCTTTCAGGCCCTTGGACAATTAGTGGGACCATTGCACGGGATGGAGGTGTAGGTACAACAACAGCCCCATTAGAAGTTCGGATTCAGAATGGCATTGTTCTCGAAGTCGTGAACTTACAATTCACCGATGCAGATGCTTTCGCCGAGTACTCGATCCCCCTCACTTCTGCTAATTTGACAGATACGACTCCTGGAGATGTCCATCTTGATCTAGAGATTGACCCAACAGGAAGTATCGGTCAATCAAACACATTCAACAATTTAGCATCGACATCTTTGACAATTTATCAGGAGCCTAACGTGGTTGTGATGGCCGCATCGCCACAAAATCCAACAACGGTCCCAGGAAACATGGTTACATTCACAGTAACATTGCAAAATGTGGGAATGGTTGACACAAAGGGCGTATTATCTGCAACTTTCGATGGTTTACCTCTTACGCCTCAGAACATCACACTTCTTCCCTCAAATACAGGAAATGAAGGCCAATATAGTGCAACTTTCACTGCGTTTGCGGAAGGTCTTACACGAGACATACCTTTTGAGGCGAGTTGGACCAAAACGTCTGGATATTACGATCGATTGGAAACGGATAATATCGCTACTACCTCAGTCCGCCTAAATTCGAATCTTCAGTTACAATTCTTACTCAATACAGAAGGGTGGACACCTGATGCTCCGCCTCTCTATGCTGGATATGACTACGTTTACACAATTGATGTCCGCGCCCAAAGCGGTGCGGGCGACGAAACGTTTGATTGTGTTGACCGCTCAACTGGAGCAATATTGGATACAACCGAATCGTTGGAGTTCAGCACAAATCAACAACAAACAATCAGTTGTCTAATCACTGTCAATCAACCGGGTCAGATCGAACTTGCAATCACGTCTCATGGCACCGGCGTTCAGACGCCGCATGCTGAGGTGTGGGATGTGTTATTGGAAAATGGTGCCGTGGTGTCGGATTCAGATGATTCTTCATCAATAATCCTCTTTGGTATTGCGGGTTTGGTCGCCTTGGGTGTATTCATTGGTGCTATCGTTTTGACGCGACGTGGGTTGGCCGATGCTGACCGGGAAACATACGATTTGTGTCCAGCATGTGAAGGAGATATTGAGGGTGATGAAGACATATGTCCGCACTGTGATTTCGACTTGAGAGTCGGCCGTGCGAAATTCCACGATTGTCTAGATTGTAATTCGACAATACCTTCCATGTTAGAGCACTGCCCATATTGCGGTTCTGCACAAGATCTTGGCTCACATTATGCCAAACGTGAACGAAAATTCAAGCCACTTCCCGCAGAGGTCACTGAGGAAATTGAAGAAGAAGACGATGGCGATGAAATTGTTCGGGGCCACGAAGGGTTCGATACTCATGCGAGTGGCCTTGGATTCGATGAAGAACAGTGGGAAGGTGAATGGGATGAGAACCTCTCAGAAGCAGAGTCTTACTTTGATGCCAAAGAAGAGGAACGCATGGCTGCTGAAGAAGAAGCCTCTAC
>JAQXFF010000031.1 GCA_029250425.1 Candidatus Thalassarchaeaceae archaeon
CAGTGTCACGTTCACTGGCAGATTTCAGCGATAACAGTCCCGTTCCATTCGGTGCCAAGAAATGATTGCAAGCTTCAATGAACATCTCAACTTGTCCCGGTTGAGATACATCTTGGAACAGCCAAGGTACTTTCTTGGGAAGAAAGGGCATGATGTGTTCTGATTGTCTACAATCTGCCAAAATTGGAATGATGCCCGGACGCGTCTTAGACAACCGGATCATCTCGCGGATACATCTTGAGGATATGTCGACGGCGATGATCATGCCTCCAAGGTTATTCTTAGCGCCACAGACATGATCGTGCAAATGACTGATGGTTGTACCGTGGCCAGAACCCAAGTACAAACACGTCGCGCCAGGTTCTGGTAAAAGACCAGGGTTTGATGCTTTGAGAAGTCCAGCACCAAGTTTGGACGAACGAGGGTTCCATTGTCTCCACTCCTTTCGTCCTTTTTTCTTCAAACGCTCTCCACGTAAACTGACACCTTTGACTGCATTGCGAGACCAGAGGCTGCGTCCTTGAATCTCAACACGCTCAGAAAATGACTTCAACAGTTCACCTCTTGTTTTTGCGCGCACGGATTTCACCAACCTTTTTCTCGACCTCCGAAATTTCTTTCGATGTCCAAGGTATACCACCAAAATGGTCTACTCGTACAGCAATAGCTGCTTTTGCAGCAAGCATTCGAGAGATAGAACCACGTGTCCATTTGGGACTCCTACAAACCCAGGTGTGCTGGAAAATATGCCCGTGTTTAGGCGGAGGTGTACCTTGACGGATATGCATGAAGAATGCCTTCTCGGCACCAAGAACTTGGATCGTGCTCGCTGGAAGACTTGCCAATCTGGACCTCCCTCTAGCTGTGGTGCAAAGTTTTGCAGCCAAGAGAGGGCCAAGCAATAGGGATAGAGATGGCATGTGATTATTCGAAAGTTCTCGAACTGATTCCTCCATCTTTTCAACATCGGTTGCCAAATTCATGACGGATGTGGCCAACGAATGGATACCAGACCATTCCTTTTCTCCCATCTCAACTTCGGCGGAAGTGACCTTGAGGCATTTGGCTGCTTCCGGCATGTTCGACGAAGATGCTACCGCCGGTGCAATCTGATTCCGATTCAAGTCTAAATCGAGGCTTGGAAGGAAAAGGCCGGCCCATTCAACAATACGTGATTCAAGTGTATTATGTGCAGTTCGCATTTCTTCAGTTGCCCGAATCAAATGTTCAAGGCGGATATCAGGATTTGCTGCGGAAGCCGACACGCCTCTTTCTGCAAGTTCCAAGGAGGCCTCTTGCAATAGAGATGTATCCTCAGAATTTAATCGCGGCCAGGGACCTACAGTTGTCGAAAGGGAAACAGATGCTTCAGGAAATCGAGTTGCCAAAGTATTCGCTTCAGTGGTCATTCTGCCCGCCATTAGTAACGCCAAGCGATCAGCCAAAGTTCTAGGATTCCGATTTCCATTCCAGATACACTCATCCACAACACGTTCATTTTCGTCATAAATACGAGCGAAGCGCCAGTCCCAAACAAGTTTCACGATTGACGCAGGCCCCTCTCCTTCAAAGTCCGTGCGGAAAGATATATTGGAAAGCCAATGTATCGCAGGGTTCAAGTCTAATGATTTCACGGATGGACCCATGTTCTGTCCTGAATGTGGAACACTAGCATTCCCTGACCCCACGGGGAGAATCAAGTGTGGCAACTATCAATGTGGCTATAGCGGGGATGCTGAGAACAAAGTTACAATGGCAGATGGGACTGAAATTGATATCTCAAAAGCCAGTTCAAGCACCAAGGCTGAAACCAGAGACCGCAGAGTAATTGAGGATGCAAACCAACAACGTGGCGTCTTGACAACAAAAACATACATCTGTCCAAAATGTGATTCCGATGAGATTTATGCCGAGTTACAGCAAACACGTTCCTCCGATGAACCCGAGACACGAATTCTGACCTGCTCCAATTTGAAGTGCGGTCATGGATGGCGTGAATACTGATTTGCCTCCAAACACCATAGGTGTCCCAAAGTCAACCCTTTTTAGCCCCCTCTGCCCAGAAGTGGATGAGTATGGTGAGCCTATGCTGAACATCACTGCTAAACAAGACACGATGAGGACCATTGTGGACATCCTCACAGTCCTTGTCGAAGATGCAAAATTCAAATTTGAAGATGGACACATTGAGGTCCGTGCTGTTGATGCAATGCATGTTGCAATGGTTCGAATGGAAATTGATTCTGCTGCCTTTGAGGCATGGGAATGCGAGCCTTGCACGATTGGATTTGAACTGAAGAAACTTCACGACCTCATCGGTTTGGCTGAAGCGGGCGACCTGATTGAAATGAATTACGACGAGAACGACGGCAGAGTCAATATTCAGGTTGGAGAAATTAACCGAACGATTCGACCGTTAGATCGAGCAACTATGCTTGAACCACGCGTCCCTGATGTCGAACTGCACAGTTCAGTCAAACTTTCCGCCATCAAATTCAGTCGGGCACTGCGTGCAGCAAAACAAGTCGGTGACTTGGCAACCATTTCCCTCAATGCCCAATCGTTTGGCGTAAACGTTAGCGGTGACACAGATACCGTCAATGTTTCATACGATGCTGGAGAATTACAGGACCTGGTTTGTGATGGTCCTGTAAAGAGCCAATACAGTTTATCTCTACTATACCCAATGGCCAAGCGAATGGAAGCAATTGTGGACAGTGTTACCTTGTTCTTTAATGAGAATCACCCACTTCGGTTGGAATTCGAATTTGCAGGAGGAGCCGGCCGTTGTGTCTACTTCCTCGCACCAAGAATTGAAGGCGATGCGTGAACCCGCGTAAAGCATGGCAAGCCCAAAGGTGTGCGTGATTATCCCCACTCTTCGCAATGCAGAAGAGTTGGAAATCGCATTGACTGGGTTGTCAAATCAATCATGGGATGGCCCACTGGAAATTTTCATTGTAGGCCCAACTGGCGACCCTGGTGAAGAAATTGCCAACGCGAAAGGCGCTTCGTGGATTGATGATGAAGGTAGCAGAACACGCGCAGATGCATGTAATGTTGCACTGAAAACCATCGATTGTGATCTCGTTTTATTCACTGATGATGATGTATGGGTACCTGAAAATTGGGTTGAAAACCTTGTTCGGTGGTTTGACCGTGATGATGTGGCAGGGGTGGGTGGGCCAAATTTCGCTCCACCCGACGAACGGTCTACTTTTTGGCAGAGGGTCATTGATGTGACATTTTGCTCAAAATGGGTCACTGCAGGTACAAACTATGGGAATCGCGGTTCAGAACAATTGACGACTGCTGCACAATTACCGGGGGTGAATGCTGCTTATCGAAAGTCCGTTCTTGATGAAGTAGGAGGATTTGACGATGGTGCAATCGGTTGCGAAGACGCGATGATGGATTACAGAATCGAACAGGATGGTCATCAATTGTGGCAAGACCGAGATGCCATCATGTGGCATAGAAGGCGAGATCCGAACCGGGTACGGAAACAAATCAAGAATTATGGGCTCGTGCGCATTCTTGCAAGCCGAATACACCCTGGCATGAAATCTTGGAGTCATACCGCTGTGGGATTGTTCCCTCTACTGATTCTAACTGCATTGACTGCATTTGTCTATGGATCGCTGAATGGAGGCATTGCATGGCCAAATGTTTGGGACATCTCGTTGGAATCAATCCCGATGGGTGTGGAACGTGCCATGGTACACCTCCCCGTCAGCCTTGCGGGGCTCTATCTGGCAGTATGCTGGTTTGGTGCAGCTCTTGGCACATCGCCTTCACGTACATTGTCTACCATTTTCTTCGCACCATTGATGACTTTCCTCATGCACTGGTCATACGGTTGTGGAGTATTGACCGCTTGGTGGCGAATCTACATTTCCAAAAATGCAGGTTTACAGATTGATGACAAAGATCGTTCCTAACTTTTGCACATCTTGCCATCTTGTAGCGAATAAGTAGGGGTTTTGGGACGCCAAAGAAAAGCAGTCATCAATGAGAAAAATATTCCACCAACTGCGATATTTAACCAACTCTCGGAAATATATCGCTCACTTGCATTGAAGTAGGCCCAAGTAAAACTTGGCAGAATACCAAGGACCAAGGCGAAAAAGGATTCGCGAATAAGGAGATCTTTCTGTGATGGTGCATTGGGCATATTGAATTGGTTTTCAGGCATTGATGAACGAACTAGCCTAAACCCCATTTGAGGACGGGATACACCTCTTGGTGTCGCCCCCCTCACTGTACCTGAACCAATCCAAACTCGGGTTACGTGTGCAGTATGGTCAGAAATACCTCCTGCTCGAACGGGAGATAACCAAGGGCGGCCGTCGCAAGGTGCTCCCCAATAACCACTACGAGGTGGGCGGTCACTCAATACCTCAATCTGTACATCGCCACGACCAATGATACCCTGTTTGGCCGCAAGAGCCCATTCAGCCTCTGAAGGAGGTCTTGGGTCGCCACCAATTCCAATGAGACCCGCTTCAATCATCAATGGCGTCAAACGATTGACTGAATGATTGGAATCCTCACCTGCCGCTGCCTGTCCAGTTAGTTTTTTCCACTGAGAAAATGATATTGGGGATGCACTAATCTCAAATTCAGATTCAATGCTAATTTCATGCCGTGGTCCATTACCGGCGTGCATGAGTGCCCCCCGATCATCACCCAACCAAGCCTCTCCAGGTTCAACCCGGATCCACTCGATTTCAGACACGGATTCACTCACCTCCAAGCGCTCCAGTTTGGATATCCCATTGGCTAGAATAAACGCCATTATTCATCACAAGAATATCGTGTGTACCACGTTCTACAACCGCTCCATCAACCATCGACAATATTTCATCAGCATTTCGAATGGTTGACAGACGGTGGGCGACTGCAATCGTGGTACGAGAACCGCCTGTGCCGAGGAGGTTGGATTGGATTTGGCGCTCAGTTTCAGCATCCAAAGAACTTGATGCTTCATCAAGAATTAGCAAACTTGGTTGCTTCAACAAGGACCGAGCCAACGAAATTCTTGCTCGTTGACCACCAGATAACATGACGCCGCGGTCGCCGACCAATGTATTGGAACCGTCCTCCATGTTTGCTACAAATTCATCAGCACCAGCTAACTGTAGAGCAGTCGCGATTTCTTCTTGGCTTGCATCTCGCGAGTAAGCAACATTGTCTCGAATACTTCCATAGAACAAAAATGGATCTTGGTTGACAAAACCCATTTGTTCACGTACACTATCCAAGGTGATATCCTGGATGTTGTGTCCATTGACCAAAACTTCACCATGATCGGGTTCATAATAGCGTAAAATCAATTTCAATATCGTTGATTTCCCTGCTCCTGTGTGACCCATTACTCCCAAGAATCCTCCTTGTCCCACCTTGAATGAAATACCATTCAAGACCGGGGTGTCAGTCCCTGGATATGTGAAATGAACGTCTCTGAACTCAATGCTATCAATCGGGCCTCCCAATGCAGTTGCCCCTTCTT
>JAQXFF010000032.1 GCA_029250425.1 Candidatus Thalassarchaeaceae archaeon
TGTAAGTGCATACTATTCTCACGATTCCGATGAGAAACAAGTGCGTCGATTTCGATAAATGAATCCGGGTCAAGTAGTGAGTCAATTCTCTCACGAGCGGTAGCTCTGCCTGCTGCTCGAAGGGCTTCAAGGCGTGCGAAGCCACCTCCTGCAGAGGCTTGAGTTCGGCGCCAAGCCAACTCCTCCGCATCGTTCCCCATATCGCTCTCCATAGGAGAGCGGTCTTTGATGAAAGTGGTAAATTACAAAAGAATTATTCAATTGGAAAATCAAATTATCAATTGAAAATTGAAGATTTGTTTTCCCCACATAAATCAGCACCCCAACCTGTCCGGACATCTTGTCCTGTTGACAGTAAGAAATGCAATTTCACTAGAGATGTATCAGGGCCAGTAGTCGCATGATTTCCGATGATCCCAAGTTCCAGTTGATCTCTGCCTTTGCTGTATACGTCCATGTGAATTGGTCCGTGAATGCATTGCGTTGCCATCACAGCAATTCCGCCCTTTGAACAATATTCGGAAACAGCATCGCGCATTGCAATATTTTCGGGGCTATCGTCGTTAGGGTCTTCGATTGGTAGGTGGCCTAGGCCAGTTCCGTGGAATAATATAGCGTCATATTTTGAAGCGAACTGAATCTGATCTGGAAACATATGAGGCCCTGCGACAAGTTGGAGAATACGTTTACTTTCATCAAAAGTGATTGGGGCAGATGCAATATCTCGCGTAGGTGTTTTCGCTTCCATATCGATATGACATTCACCGCCGCGCCCTACTGTAATCGTCCCAAGGGGCTGAGCATTGATCCCTTGGAATGCATCTCGTTTGCTTGAATGGAATTTTCGAGTGGAACATCCAGGCATAATTGCACATACGCCATCGTCGCTACCCGCATGCATTATGATGACACTTGCGTCGCCATTTTCGCCTGTTGGTGCGGGGCCATGTGCGGCCCAATGTACGGCTGCAAGAAGATTTTCAGTCCCATCTGTCGAGCCTCTGTCACTGCTACGTTGTGAGCCCGTGAACGCAATCCGTCCAGGTGGTCTTTCACCAGAACCAGCCCAAGCGAAAGCTGCTGCTGCTGCTGAATAGTGCATTGTATCGGTGCCATGGGTGACTACGACTCCCACTGCACCTGAATCAAACGCTTTCTTGGCAGCCATCATCATTGCATTCCAATGTCGTGCCCGGATGTCGTCCGACCACATGTTGCCCAATTTCATCGTTCGAATGCGGGCGTGGTTGGCTAGTTCAGGAATGGTGTCAAGAAGTTCTTCAGGTTCAAATCTTGCAGCGACAGCCCCAGTGACATAATCGACTTTGGATGCGATTGTTCCACCCGTGTGTAATATCCAAACTTCAGGTAGATCCGAGTCTTCGTTTGGATTGGGATTCAATGTCACCTCGGGTAATATTGCAGGGCCAATCATTGTAATTTCAGATATTTCGGATTCTGCAAAGGTCACATTGTATCCATTGTCCAATTTGACAGTCACGTGTCCGCTTGCCGATGGTGCAAGCAAGATTCCTTCATGGGTGACATCACCCTCTGGTGTCGTTGCTGTAAAGCGTACACGATCACCACTCTCAGGGCTACCCATGGCGTGTTGGGGGGCCAGACATCTATTCAACCGAACGGTCTGCTTGAATGGATATACTCATATTCCGTAGTTCAGTCGAAGCCTCCGTTGCCGGGGTGGCGTAGTTGGTGGCGCGTCGGACTCATAGGACACCTGCAAAGGAATAAGATGAGCGCGATAAACCTCGAAATGTCTGAGACATCCGAAGGTCACGGGTTCGAGCCCCGTTCCCGGCACCATCAAAATGTCAAGGCGTAGCACTGTCAATTGGAATTATCCTCAGTTTGTCCAGCCGAACCCATCATAGGCGGGCTAGCACCCCATAGGGGTGAGCACCATGGTTGACTTGAGCACTGCAATGGCGGCTGCGGCTGCCAGTGACAAGCGTCGAGGGGGCCGCGATGGTGAGAAAAAAAGGCCCGGCGGGAAAGTGGGTACCGAACCATTCGACCCAGCCGACCATGTTGCCAAAGAGAAAGCAGATGCTGCTTCGATGTGGCTGGTGTTAGTTTATGCTGTTCTCGTAGGATTTATCATGCGATATATCATCATGCCAGCAATGAATGAACCTGCTAGTGTATTGTGGTCCTTGCCCTTACTTTTGATCTTCACAATCCCTCCAATTCATCGGGTTGTTCTTAGCAAATTCGCGGATCGGTATACGTTTGGAAATTGGTTTCGCGCAACCTTCCTCTATACATTCACATGGTTGGCTGTTTGTTTTATTCTTGTCAACCCACCTTTGGCAGACATTTCCCCCCCAGAGATTGCAAACAATACCGTTTTTGTTGATTTAGACGACCCCGATTGGAATCAACCAATTGGCGATTTTGACGCAAGTGAAAACATCACTGAACGTAGATTGGGGCTGGCATTTGCGGTTCGAGACAATATTGATGCAACAAATGTCCAGGTTCGAGTAGACATGACCTGGTTGGGCAGTTCCATGAATTGGACGGGCACCTCGGATTCAATGAGGGGGCAATGGGATAATTATTCAGATAACGTTTCCAATGTGGAAAGCAAATCTACAGATGTACCAATTTTCATTGAATTGCCCGGTGATTTTGAAATTTCAAGTGGCGTCCCTTATACGATCAAAATTACATTGACGCAAAGTGGTGACCCCTGGGAATTGGAAGAGGTAATCACGCACCGTTTCACGATTGCTCTTTGAATCCACTTTCGCCTATATTCGGGCAACTGCTTCACTTTCACTTTCAAATTAGTTCCTCCCCTATGAGAACGAAGGTAGTTCGGTGGCCCCGCCTGCTTGAATTACGAAGGGATGCAATATGCTAAACGACAATACATTGGAACAACTGACAGAAATGATGGAATCACTTGCCAATCGAGTGATTAGGGGAAATATGGGTGTGACTGTAGACCTACTTTGCTGGACTCCACTTGCCCCATTGATTCGGGCTTCAAGACGTGCACGAATCGAATCAAAAACAAACGAATCTCGTTTGCGACAAAAGGCGAGTGCATTGTGCGAAGATGCAACACGTGAACACGCGGATCTTCTCGTTCCGGCTTGGGGTTAATCAGGCTGACAATTTAGCGCAAATTGATGCGGTCATCGAATCAAGTTGCAAAGCCTCGCCCCCGCCTTCGACGAGGCGGAAATCAATCAGTGCCATCATCTCAGTAATCTCCAGTTTTTGGAGTTCGGTGAGGAATTCGGCATCATACAAGGCTCTGTGAAGTTGGTTCACCAAATCAGTTCCAGCCAATCCAAATTGGTCGAGGATTGATCGTAAACGACGTCTTGCGGGGTGGAACCCATCTTCTTTACAAGCCAAAAGGTAGCCGTGTAATTCTTCTGGAGGGGCGGTTGCTGTCGTTTCGTAGATGAGTGCGCGTGTGACATGTGTGTCTAAACTAGCGCTGACTTGTAATGCTGTAATGGCGCGCCTAAGATCGCCTAAACTCACGTGAACAATGGCTTCACATGCGTCCTCATCCAATTCGATCCCTTCTGATTTTGCAACCGCTTGAATTTGCATTCGTACTTGGTCGTCAGCTAGAGGTCGGAACCGGAAAACAGCACATCTTGACTGAATGGGTTCAATTATTTTTGATGAGTAATTACAGGACAAGATAAAACGACAAGTTTCAGAATACTGCTCCATGATTCGCCTTAATGCGCCCTGTGCGTCTGCCGTGAGTGCATCAGCTTCATCGAGGAAGATGACTTTGAAATCAACGCCGAGTGGACTTGTCCGTGCGAATTGCTTGACTTTGGTTCGAATACTCTCAAGTTTCCTCTCATCACTGGCGTTCATTTCCAGTAGATTGTCATTCGATTTTTCCCCGAAAACATCTGAACATAAAGCCAGTGCCGCAGTTGTCTTTCCGGTGCCGGGTGGTCCTGCGAAAAGTAGGTGTGGAAAGGTCCCTCCTTCACCGTAGGCAGCCAACCGTTCAACAGTGGCAGTTTGGCCACGAATATCGCGAACAGTCTGGGGACGATGCTTCTCAACCCACATCTTCGACATCGGAACCGAGGCGTCGTTTCCGACGGGCCTCAATGAACCTATCCCATCCCAAGATTACCCTCAAAACTCTGTTGCCATTGACCATACGTAGTATGGTCGATGAACCGCAATCCATTAACAGTAGATTGCTCCGTCCTCATCTGAGGCCCATGACGAGCGGAGAGAGAAACTGGAGTTCAACAACAGGTGCAATACTGATGGTGAGCTTGATGCTATTCAGCACATGGATACAGATAATTGACAATGAAGAAACCTTGGATGAGGCTCCAGTGACTCGGTTTTTGACCGCCAGTGACACGCTTTCATATGATACACAGACCAATTCAAGTCAGCCATCAAACAATTATGGAAGTACGCAAAATCTCTTGATCGGCGATTTCCCCGCCTTCACAAATGCTCGAATGCTGGCAAATTTTCCGTTGACACTCAATGACGGTGGAGTTTTACCTTCAACAGCGATTGTGAGTGAAGCAATTCTTGAATTGACATGCCGGAAGGTGTCTCAGTTGGATGCAGGTGATTCAGGCCTCTACCCTGCACGATTGCTGACGGATTTCGATGAAGCGAATGCGACATACAATCTCAGTGATACCGGTACATTGTGGAATACCAGTGGTGTCGAAGGTGTGGGCACCGATCGTGGGCATTGGGAACCAGGTTCACATGAATATGTGTCCGGTGTAGAAACTTTCAGTTTGAATTTGACATCGTTGGTGCAAGATGCATTGAGAGATGGTGAATCCAATATGAGTATCGTCATTTCTGGTGTAGGGATGCCGGTCTACTGCACTTCTAGTGAGGGGGCATCTGGCGACGCCCCTTCGATTGATTTTGAATACACACTCGGCACAGCACCAGGTCAAGGCAGTGTTCTTATCGAAGGCCCCGAAGACGGTGAAATTGTTGCCGATGCTTCTGAATTATTGATTGTGCCAGACTACAGTCCAACGATTTCATGGACCAATCTTTCGTCAAGCCATATCGAAATCCAATTTTCTATGGGCGATGATTTCCGTTCGATCGATGATGGACTTTGGAATTCATGGGATGATTCGGGGGACTTCTCAATGTCAAACGGTGAATTCGCATGCACACCAACTTGTGGTTTACTCAATGGGACTTGGGTTTACTTCCGAATGCGTTCAGCAAACAATTCCATTTTGGGGCCATGGGAGAGCGGATACTTCGGATTACCAGCTGAAATTGGTAGCATTAATGGACAAGGTCAAGCCGAGATTGAACTCCGAAATGACACCGTCAATCTTGGGTTTGGAACTGTTCACGACACATGGGTAATGGATGGTAATACATCCTACAATGGGAATGATGACTTTCGTATGAGGATCGGTCATTCCAATGATTC
>JAQXFF010000033.1 GCA_029250425.1 Candidatus Thalassarchaeaceae archaeon
CAAAGAGTACTAGTTCCGCATTGCTCTATGGTGGTGTTGCAGCGCTTGTACTATTGCTTGTCATCGTCGTGACACTGTTGCTTGTTCGTGGCCGTAGCGGCGGCGAGACAAGTGGTGCTGATGCAGCAGGTGCCTTTGCTGGTGATGTCGCTGAGATGGATCCTGTTGAAGCCTATGTCCAACAATTGGTTGCGCAAGGCTACCCTGAGGAAACGGCGCGTGCTTATGCCCAACAGTATTACGCCCAAGCCGCTCAACAACAGCAATGACGCAAATTGCTAGACAAATGGAGTCGTCGGGGGGTATAGCTCCCCGGCGATCATCCTGAGAAGAGTAGCGCGGCATTGATGAACTCCCGACCCTGCGTTGCAAAGCATGGATACCGGAGACGGTTGGAAGGTTGCTGACATCTCTCTCGCAGACCAGGGGTCTCGGCGAGTTGATTGGGCACGTTCGCGAATGCCCGTCCTTTCTCGCCTTCGTGCCGAGGCACGCCAAACCAAACCATTGGCTGGAATGATTGTTGCCGGATGTTTACACGTAACCAAAGAAACTGCTGTTCTCATTGAAACCATTGAAGAAGCAGGTGCAAAGGTGGCTTGGTCTGGTTGCAACCCGTTGTCAACACAAGATGATGTTGCAGCATGGTTGGCTCGTGAAGGCTACTCGATCTATGCATGGCATGGACAGAGTGTCGAGGACTTCTATTGGTGCATTGATCGAACGATTGAAGCCAAACCAACATTGACTTTAGACGATGGTGCCGACCTCATAGTTCGAGTTCATGGCCCCATGTCTGAGTATGCTTCAGGCGTCATTGGAGGTACTGAAGAGACAACGACTGGTGTACACCGCCTCCGTGCAATGGGTGATGCAGGTGATCTCCGTTATCCGGTCATTGCCGTTAATGATGCGATTACAAAGTGGGACTTTGACAATGTATACGGTACTGGCCAATCAACATTGGATGGCATCATTCGTGCTACATCGGTACTCATTGCTGGTAAAACATTCGTAATTGCGGGATATGGGCACTGTGGTCGTGGATTGGCCATGCGTGCAAGAGGTATGGGGGCAAATGTTGTGATTACCGAAATTGATCCTTTACCAGCCCTTCGTGCTGTGATGGATGGCTTCAGAGTCATGCCTATGGACGAAGCAGCAGGTATTGGCGATATCTTTTGTACAGCGACGGGCATGAAAGATGTCATCGTCGATCGTCACTTCTCTGTCATGAAAGATGGCGCCGTGGTCAGCAACACCGGTCATTACGATTGTGAAATCAACATTGGGCATCTTGAGGCGCAATCCGAAAGTGTCCGAACCATTCGTTCAGACAACGAAGAATTCACCATGAAAGATGGTCGCCAAATCTTTTTGCTTGCGAGAGGTCGATTGGTTAATTTAGCAGCAGCAGAAGGTCATCCATCTGAAGTCATGGATATGAGTTTTGCGAACCAATATCTCGCATTATGCCGATTGGCAGCAGAGGGACCTGATATGGAACCCATTGTGCACGATATCACATTAGAACAAGACCAGGATCTTGCAATGACAAAATTATCGACGCTCGGCTTTGAAATAGATACATTGACTAGCGAACAAATCGCCTATCATTCTGACTATACAGCCGGAACATGATTCTTCATTCTTCTTCATCAGGGAAGTCAAATTCACTCCACTCGGGGAAACGCATTTCCCAACGTTTGTTTAGAGTTTCATTATTTTCAACAATTTTCTCAATTCTTTGGCGAAATGCGACAGGGTAATCCTTGGTCATGACAGTCTGATAGAGCCTAGCGCCACGAATGTTTTCAGGGATACAGACTTTCCCAGAAGTCGCTTCTACCTCAATAGCCCGCCACAAATCTAGCACCGGTCGATTTCGCTTATCTGTCATTGAGATTGAAATTTTCTTGATCCAAAGGACCGAAGCATAAACAATCATGAATGCAAATCCCATACCAAAACAGCCACTAAAAATTGAGGGGAACATTTGCAACGCTAGAGCTTCCCAAATGATCAGAGGTCCGGCCAGCATGAAGAAAGTGAATTTCTCACTAGCCGGCTTTAGATTCCGCATTCCATCGATATCTTTCCATGTACTATGGTTAGGATTCTGAGGTTGAAATACATCCAACTTTTCCATTTCATAATAGCGTTGAATTGTTCGATTCATCCTTTCCACTCGAAACAATTGTTCACGGTGCATTTCATCCATACCCGGACTGAGTAATGCTTCCATCCTTTGACTCGCTTCTGCATAGTGTCCCATGCGAATGAGAAGGGCGGCTTGTTCGACAATAGGTGTCGTTTCCGTTTGATGGTGTGTTCTGTAATCCTCCCACCATTGAAGAGCCTCTTCAGCCAACCCCAAATGTTGTGTAGCTAGAATAGCGCCTCGAATCCAAGCCCCGCGATGTGTTGGATCAATGGATACGATTTTCCTTGCTAACGCCCAACCTTTTGCAGCCTCTGGAAGACTTGGGTCCACACGGTAACTTCCATCACGTCTTAGTGTGGGTAATCCACAATTCAGTAGAGCCCACAATCCTTCGACACAGTTCGGGTCCGCTTGAACGACCTCGGTTGCCTTGAGCAAAGCGGCTGCTCGATTTCCGCCCTTGATGTATTCTTCAAGGTCATCGAGCATTGCAGGAATACCTTCCGCCGCGAAGCCTGCAGCGACTTCGATTGGCGGGCTCATGGGTGAACCTCATACGACGCGTCAAATGAATACTCCGCGTCTAATTTCAGCTACGACGTGGCCCACGCTTGTCTTTGGGACCCCAACCACCGGATTTTCGTGTATCACGGCGTTGTGGTCTTCGGTCATTGCTACCTTTGTATTCACGACGCGGGGGGCGGTTGTCATCTCCTCCTCCACGTCGTTCATTACCGCTGTTATCACGGCGCTGGAATCCCCCACGGTCTCCACCGGCGCCTCCGCGTCGGTCTCCACCGGTGCTTCCACGTCGATCTCCTCCACGGTCTCCACCACGATTGTCTCGGCGATCTCCGCCACGTCGGTCTCCACCGCCGCCTCCGCCACGATATCCACCGCCGCCTCCTCCACGTCGATCTCCACCACCGCCACCGCCACCGCCGGCGCCTTTGGGCGCCTCACAGCGATTACAGCTTTCTCTCCAAGCAAAGTTGTGATTTTGGCACTTAGGGCAGTTCCAATCACCATCTTTCATGGGGATGCCGCTTCGTTCGTCACGACGGCCACGATCATCTCTACGTTCTTTAGGGGGTGCAATTTCAACAGGTTGTCCGATTAATAATTCAGATTCGACATCACGGAATGGAATGATGTGGACTACAGCGGCTGAAACTTCGCCGATGACGGTGTCGACCTTTCCGACCCACTTTCCACCAGGGAGTTGCATTACTTGTCCAAGTTTGGGAGCGCTGCCTGTAAAAGGGGCAAGCATACCCCCTTCATGGCTTATTTCACGAATATGTGCATCAAAAGCCATGCTTTCACCATGCCGAGGCGGCAGCGCGTCACGTATGAAGGCTCCCTTATTCTCGACGTTGGTGAATCAGACCCGCTAGGGCAATGACACCAAGGGCTGCAAATAGGCTGAAGCCGGGTAATCCACCACCACCATCGTCGTTGCTACTATCAACAGGTGCGGGGGGGTCGGGATCATTTCCACCTGGAGTTTCTCCGGCTGAATGTATTACTGAACTGCATTGGTTCCAATTATCGCAAACTGTAATTGTGAGATCATTTGTGGCAGCTTCTGGAATTCCAGGACCACTGGCCAACCAGTTGTTACCCTGAACTTGGAATGTCCCCCAGTCATATCCACCGTTCATACCTGAAATTGTCACGGGGTCGCCGTCAGGATCATTCACAAAGCCTGAAATTTCGTATGATTCTCCATTCCAGAATCCATCGTTAACGGTCACACTTGGTGGTGAAGATTCTTTTGCCATATTCAAATCATAGGAGTGGGAGAAATCTGCCATTCCCGCGCCCTGAGCGTTGATGCGAACCATGAATGGTCCAGGCGACATCGAAGATAGATCTACTGAAACGGATGATGTCCCACCACTTGCAAGAGTAGTCGAATCTGAAGATACTTGAGCATCTTCTTGAACGAGTGTAACAACAACTTGCATTTCTGGCGCCCCTGAGGTCCCCTGCATTGTAATTTCGGCATTACCATTGCTCACTCCGTTGCTATTCGGTCTCAAAGGAACCTGCAATGTGTAATTGCGAACATCCGTGGTTTGCCCAGCGGAATCCATTGCGAAGCAGGACACAGTTGTACTGTCCTGTCCTGCAGGAGCATCTGCATACAATCCATCTCCATCACTATTCATTGACCAACCTTCTGCTCCTGAACAGGAGATGAGTGGTGAGCCCTGATCATCGGACGCCCAAGCCCCCATCTGTCCAGTCGATACGAAGTAAGCCACCCCGTCATCTGCTATTGTCATGATGTCACCCTCAGCGGGTGCTGCATTTGTCCACATCGGAGGGTCATCAACTTCAGGTGGTTCAGTTGTCATGTCGAAGAACATGTCTTGGCCCGTGGGCCAATTGTTCATGTCATACTCAACATGAACATCAACGCGTAGTCGTGTTTCACCACCAATACTGACAAGTCGACTCTCTTGAGTGATCGTACCATCAGATACACAAGTTCCAGGGACTGGAGCACTGCCTTGCTGGTCATTGTTTTCCTGATTAATCAAGCGCCCATCGCATTCTTCAAACATCCCAACACGAAGCCCTTCTAGCGGCGGGTATGTTGCGTACAAGTCTGCATTGGTCATGTTCGAGGTATTCATTGCGAGGGTGAATTCATCGTTGGATAGTCCCCCCAGTGTGAGGCCATCAAAGACAAAGGTACCATTCAACCAAACGATGATCCGACATTCATCAGGGTCGTTGATTGTCGTGTCACAATTTCGTCCTGGCGTCAAAGGAATGTTTGGGATTTCAACACAGTTTGAATTCGGTGATTGTTCACACGATCTTTCATCGATGTGATTCATGGGCATTAGATTCCATTCTTCAACAGTCAATGGGTTTTCTTCAGTGTTCTCCCAAGTCGCATTGTACCAGTTGACACCCTCGCCGCCACGGTGTGCAGGTCCACCTCTGAACCCAACGCGTGGGTTTGTTTGTGTGACACATTCCGAGGCGATGTTTTCGATTGCGCTGTATTCATCAGATGAAAGCCAACCATTGTCTCCACCTGGAAGGCCCTCAAAAAGCCCTTCTAGGTCCAATCGAACTTGATCGGAAAGGCTACCATTAATCCATGCAACAGCTTGCACATACGCTGATGACCAGTCATCATTGAGTTGAATGTCAAATGTTGCATGTGTGTAGTTGAACATATCTTCGAATGTCAATCCTTCACAAGCGGCTTCAACTGAATTTTGACGCGCAGTCGTATCAGTTGGTTTGATTTCTTCAGTCACTTCAGTCGGCAATTGGACTGTACTCACAAGCATCAATGTGGTTAACAAGATGGCCCAAATGTTGCACTTCGTCACACTTCGCATGACATCTGGGCTTGCTTGACGCTTGAATATGCTTTCCCGACTTACACCGGGTGTAGTTGAGAACACCATAGGTGTTCGATTACGCATTTGCTTCTAACCAAGGTTCGACATATTGACTTGCATATGGGTCACTTTCAAATGGCAAAAATTCAGCCCCCGGAATATTTGGTTTGATGACTGTCAATAGGTGGATTTCGCCACCCCATGTTCCCACTGCAACGGTCACCATTTCAGCAATTTTTCGACCATCTAGATCTACACGTTTCAATGTGTAGGGCAAAGTCCCTCCCGAATAATCGTAGGATTGCCCGTATGCGATTGTTTCCAAGGTGAACCAATCAGCATTGAAACCGATTTCCTCTAGTTGTTCCATCGCTTGCTTGAGGCGGGCCTCATCAGTCTCTGAATTCTCTAGGTGCCATAACACCATGGAACCTGAACCAATTGCTGACAAAGTCCCAGGCAACCGAACATGATTGACAACCAGAATTGCCGCCCCTTCATTCCAGATGTGTTGTTCCGAAGCAGGCCAATTGGGCGCATCAGGATTCTCAGTGGTGAGTGGGGTCCCCCACTCTGCCGCTCCAATCGGTTCAGAAACACTACCGAAACCAGAGATGATTACACCCGCAACAATGGCTACAACCAGCACGCTGCGTGCTTGCCACCGAGTTTTCCACATTAGGCGTGAATCTTCGGATGCAATGGCTCGAATGCCCATCCCGATAGCACCCGCTGGAATTGCGATCCACCAACCAAGTGGAACCAATAGAATACCAATGCCAAGCAAGCAAATACCTTGGTTGAAGGGGTCGGCACGAAAGAAATCAGCAATGTGGATTTGTGGGTACTTCCACTTCCATTCGGTGCCGATGATACCGAGCACACATAGCAATGGAATCAACCATGCAGCAAGGGCACCTCCGACCTCCATTGGCCCACGGTACACTTCGGCCCCATTGAATCATGTGGCGTTGTGTCAAGGATTGATGCGATTTACAGCAACTCCATGAAGGACGGAGTCTACGGAAGGGCGAGAGCCATGCTGGAACTCCGTGCCGCCACCTTCCGCTATCCTGTTAGGCGCCCTCGTCGGTTTCGCCCATGGGCGACGGCACTGGGGCCTGGGATTCGAGGAATTGATCTCACTTTGTCGAAGGGGACCATTCTCGGTTTGGTTGGTCCAAATGGAGCTGGGAAATCCACTTTAATGCAGGTCATGGCCAATATCCTCCCACTTGAAGATGGTACTTTGAGTGTTGAAGGTGCGACGACAATTGAGGCTTGTAGGGCCATCATAGGATACATGCCCGAACGAGTCACTTGGAACGGTCCAGGGAATGCTAAACAAGCGATTGAGCGCCTATGCATAATGAGGGGAATCCCGAAATCAAATGGGCTCGAACTCCTTGATTTGGTTGGTTTAGGAAACCGGGCGCTTGACGACCTGTCGACTTTTTCTCAAGGGATGAAGCAGAGGTTGAGCCTGGCAGCAGCGTTGCTGGGTGAGCCGGAAATTTTGCTTTTAGATGAACCTCTAAACGGACTTGATCCTGTTGCACAAAGTGCTTTCAGAACGTTACTTCGGCAGCTTGCAGATCAAGGTTCAAGTGTAGTCATCAGCAGCCACACACTCACCGATTTAGAGCGCCTTGCCGATCAATTTCTTCTCATGCATCAAGGGCGAATTGTTGCCAATGGGCCGTTGCGAGAAATCGAGCGTGATTTAGGGTTAAGAGCGACGCTAGAAATTGGGGGGCTAGGCCAACCGCCCAAATCATTTGGCAAGGATATTGAAGCAAAGGAAATCCCTCTTCACGATGGAGAAGAATGGGCCTATCATCTTCACTTAGCAACCGGTGAATGGACCACTCAAAGACGTGGGGAACTTGGCCCTGAGGTGACATTTACACGATTGAAACCCGTTCAAGCGGGGCTTGAAACTGTTATTTCAGCTGCAACTGGTCTTGATATTGAAGATGCAGGTTTCAGTATTCTTTCGGAGGTTGATTCAGATGCGTAATCGACTTCAGACCATTTGGGATGTCAGTGTACACGACGCGAAGAAGCATATTCGTAGCCAACGCATGTTAATTCTAGGCCCCTTGGTTATTTTTCTGCTATCTGCCACATGCTGGGGTTTTTCTGATCCAAGGATTATTCCTGCAGGATTGACTGTAAATTCACCGACCGATGTATTGTTTCTGTCGAGCACATCGGTTGTATTCATCTGTACGTTAAGTGTTGTATTACTCGGCTTTGATGCGATTAGTAAGCGGCGATTGACAGGTGAATTGGCCATTGATCTTTCCCAGCCGATGCCACGATCTGATTATGCGTGGTCGCGCCTAATGGGTGTGTGGCTAGCGGCGATGGCTCCAACAACACTTGGGATCTTGATTGGCGCAGTTTTGATCCAGAGTCAGATGGGTATTTGGCCAGAATTTGCCGATATCGCCATGTTCATTATTTCCACAGGGCTTCTGTTGTGGTGGTATACTTGTTTACAACTTCTGGCATCTTCGATGGCACGAGATATTGGTACTTCGGTCACACTTGGTGTAGGCACTTGGCTATTCTTTGTATTTCTCTGGTTGATTCCGACCCTGATTATCGCTCAATCAATGGGGATCGATGTGACCGACACAACCTCAGTAGCGTTTGACCAAATCCAGGAGAAAACTGATTTGTTCAGCCCGAATGGTGTTTACCAACTTCTCATGGAAACTCGCCTTGATACGAGTGGCCAACCAAACTTGTCATCAACCTCAATCTGGTTGTCTGCGCTTACTTGGTTTACAGTACCTACAATGCTATTTTTGAGGCGAATTGAGCGGTTTAACCCCTGAGCAGTAGGGCATTATCCCTGAATTAAGGGTGGCCTAAACTTTATACTCTAATTTCGTTGCGATGTCAAATTAAGGGTGGCCTAAACCCCGGGTGTGAAGCAATGAAAAGAAATGAAATTTTGAAAAATGCAATCGTTGTTTGCCTGTTGATGACAACCATGTTCGCAGGATGCTTGGGCGATGGTGAAGACGAAAGGAACGACGACAATGTCATTCGCCTCGCATATACAGTGAAGGATGATTATGACGATCCAGATACAAATCCTCAATTGATGGCAGATTATATCGCCGAACACTCAGGATATGATGTTGAAATCTACCCAATTTCCAGTTCCAACGCAGCTATCGAGGCAGTTCGCTTCGGTCACGCTGATGCCGCTTTCCTAGATGGTGGTGCAGCCTATGTTGCTTGGAAGTCTCACGGTCTTGAAGCAATTCTTTCGGATACAAAATCCGATGGTAGCACGTACTACACAGCGGCTGCATGGGTTCACAACAGTTCCAATATCACCTCACTTGAACAATTGGAAGGAAACAATTCCTGCCATACAGGTTGGTTGAAATCAGCAGGAATGTTGATGCCAATGGGTTACATGATTGGCCAAGGTATGGTTGATGTTCAGGGTAACCAAGATGATATCGAATCTCTGCGTACGACCATTGAGAGTCATTTCGATACTGCCACAATCCCCGAAAGTGGAGCACAGTACTATGGTTACAGCGGTGCATTTGAATGCATGACTTCAGGTGTCGGTGATGTCGCATTCGCAAAAACCTCCTCATACGAGGATCACTGTGAAGGCAATGAATGGTGTCTTGATCGTGACGAATATCGAATGCTTGAGCCAGCCTTTGGACAGGTACCCACACATCCAGTGATGGTGGACCCGAGTCAAATTGATTCAGACAAGCAAGATGCCTTCGTTGCGGCGATGCTTGCAATGAGTGGCGAAATGTGGGTCGAAGATTATCCAATGGGTGGTACGAATTACACAGGTTGCTACAGTTCGGCAACACTCCAAGTTACTGATATTCCTCAGAACACATGTGGTGGAGAGATTCTCAAGAATGTCCTAGAGAATAGTGGTGCAGTCACAAACGTCACCAGTCAAGGCCACCTTGGTTCATACAGTGATGCAATTGCAAACATCCCTGGTATCAATGCATACTTCGAAGACAAGTATGGAAATTGAGTTGAAATAATGAAATCCGGCCCAGCCCTATAGGGCTGGGCCGGGATACCTTTCAAAAGGGGTCCACCGGTCGGACCCTTTGATGCCCGACCCTGTCCTCAGTATTCGACAAGCCGAAATCGGCTTTGAGAAGGACAATCCGCTACTCGTTGATGTGAATCTAGAAATTCATCCAGGGGAAATCATTGGAGTCATTGGGCGCTCGGGCATTGGAAAGAGCACATTACTTCGAACAATCGCTGGTCTATTGCCCCCTCTTTCTGGGGGCTTTGATGTACCCAGTGGCAGAGGTGAAATTGGGTATATTCCACAAAGGCTTGGATTAATTCATCATCAAAATGTGGGTTACAATGTGATTATGGGTGCACTGCCTCGGGCACCATTTTGGCAGACATTATTCTCATTACCCGGTATTGAATTCAGACAAGCTGCACGAGATGCCATTGATGCAGTGGGCCTTTCAGACAAGGTTCTGGATGCTGTTAGCCAACTTTCAGGTGGCCAGCAACAGAGAGTCGCAATCGCTCGTTCAATGGTCCAAAAACCAACTCTACTTCTAGCGGATGAATGCCTTGGGGAACTTGATTCCGAAACTGCAAAAGAAATCATTGAACTAATCCAAACATTGGCCAAGGAGAGCAATATAGCGATAATCATTGTAGATCACAACCCTGTGCGAGTCGCAACATTCTGTAATCGCGTTCTTCAAGTGAGGGGTCATCATATCGAGGAGGTGAACGTATGAAATTCGTTCAACATCTCAAGAAACGCCCCAGTATTCTGGTGTATACTGGAATCATCATTCTTGCTTTCATCATTTCCAACAAACTCGGAATAACAATCGATAATCTTGACCAAGCTTGGGCAAATGCTGGAATTCTATGGTCAGAAATGTTTCCTCCTGATTTCAGCGTTGTTACAGATCGTGCATCGTGGTCTCAAACCGAATGCACATGGGATGCGGATTGGGCTTGTAGTGCAGCAATCCATGGATTGGTTGAAACAATTGAAATTGCCTTTTTAGCCACGCTTTTTGGCATGTTTCTTTCACTTCCTCTGTCAATGATGGCTGCCCACAATCTCTCTCCAATTTGGCTTTCCACGATTACTCGTCAATTCTTAGCAGGTTTACGAGTTCTTCCTTCTCTTGTTTGGGCTTTGATTTTCGTCATCATGTTTGGCCCAGGTCCACTTGCCGGCGTATTGGCCATGACGCTTTACACGGTTGGTTATCTGGGTAAATTACAGTATGAGGCTCTAGAGGGAATCAGCCGTCATCCATTAGAGGCTGCACGAGCCATGGGCTTACCCAGATGGCAAATCGCTCGTTATTTCGCACTCCCCGAGGCGAGTAATGCAATTTTGAGCCAAATTCTGTTCATGTTTGAGTATAACATTCGCCACGGTTCAGTCATCGGTTTGGTCGGCGCTGGTGGAATTGGTTGGTATTTGAACAATTATCTTGGAGTATTCTCAAGATATGATCGTGCGTTGGCTCTCATCATTGTGATTTATGTTGCTGTTGTAATCATCGATCAAATTTCACTGACGATTCGCCATCGATTCATGGATAGTGAAACCCATTCACCTAGGGCACGTTGGCGTGAGATCATACCGTTTTTCCCAAAACGTGATTGAAGCATTCAGCGCTCAGCACTGATCCGAATCGCTCCATCTTCGTAGTGGACGTAGATATTGTGGGGGACTTTACTGGTCAGGGCAGCCAATGCTTCGTTGACCTCTTCAGCGCTGACTTTGAACGCCTTGGCTGCACGAGCTGCTTTCCAAGGAACTTCTTCAAAATCAGATTGACGAATCCACTCGAACAGACGAGTTTCAAATTCGGTCAAGTCTTCAAAGCCCATATCACACCCAACCGGTCAAGGGACTTGAGGCTTTCACACGAGAGATTCGGCCATAGAACGTACACATTCGTCTGCAGTTATGGCTCCATCTAGCAAAGCGCATAGCGAATCGATGAAGGGCACATCACAACCAATGTCCGCGGCTCTTTCAGCAAACATCCTCGCGGCTCGTACACCTTCAGCCACCATGTGCATCTCTCCCAGGGCCCCCTCGAGTGATTTCCCAGTACCCAGTTTTTCCCCGAGAGTACGATTACGTGAACGGGGGCTTGCACTAGTGACATACAAATCCCCCAAACCAGCAGGTCCGAAACCAGTTTCTGGTTGGGCTCCCATCATTGTAAGCAACCGTTGCCCTTCTGCAAATCCAACTGTAACCAGTGCGGCCTTCAGATTGTCACCTCCAATGCTACCACGCAACCCATCGACAACACCACAGGATAGGGCGACGGTATTCTTGAACGCGCCCCACAATTCACAGCCTCCAGTATCTTCACTTGGAACCAGGATTAGCGAATCTGTTGAAAGCCGGTCTGCAATTCTCTCAGCGACTGAAATATCATGCCCTGCCACCATTGCAGTCGTGATCACGCCACGAGCCACCTCTGGCGCGATGGTAGGTCCAGTCAATACAACCACTGAATTGGAGAGTCCTGCGGCTGAAATTTTCGCTTCTATGGCTTCTGAAATAAGCCCAGAACCCCCTTCTGCGGGTGGTGCCAACCCCTTGGCCAGATCAAGTATCACATGTGATGGCCGCAAGTGAGGAATCATGTCATCGACCACTGAAAGAATCACGCCACTAGGGAGTGCTAGAACAATCAATTCACTGGCTTCAATTGCTTCACCAATATCGGTGGTGACATCTATGTTCAATTGCATTCCAGGGAGATATTTGGAATTTTCTCCAGATTCCATGATTGACGCATAGACTTCTTCCTCAATGGTCCACCCAGTGACACGATGTGAATCATTGGCCCAACTCAGTGCAAGGGCTGTGCCCCAGTTGCCAAGGCCGAGAACTGCGATTTTAGACATGAATTGGGTTGCCAATCGCCGGAGCATTTGACCGTTGCCTATTCTGCGGCCTCTATCGCTACATTCTAAGAGATGAGCAGAGGAGCGGAGGTTAAGCAGGGGTTGCCAAGCTTGGTCAACGGCGCTGGGTTTAGGTCCCAGTCCTCAGTGGTTCGCAGGTTCAAATCCTGCCCCCTGCACCAACCAAATTGTATCATTTAATGGATATTTTACTAACAAAAAATAATGATTAAATCAGTCACTATTAT
>JAQXFF010000041.1 GCA_029250425.1 Candidatus Thalassarchaeaceae archaeon
CATTGTCACCCTTGAGTTGACCATTGGGTTGGATGGTGAGAATAGACGTTTCTGGCATGGTTAGAGTTGAATCAATGAGCATCAAGGAGGCAGTACTCTCAATGGTCAAGTTCCCATCTAAAGTGAAGTCACCATCAACCAATCTAGCGTCGACTCCTGCTGGAATCGTCCAATCTCCCGTTCCGGGCACTATTGCAATCTGAATCTCCCCGCCCGGCGGGGACAGGGTTGCACTCGAACCCATACCACTGGCAGGATCTTCTGCTTCGACATGGGTGCCGCTAGCCAACAACGGTAAGGTGACCTCTCCCGATGGGTTGGTAATCTCGTCAAATCCATGTGCATCGACATAGGCTCCGTCAATTGCTGCACCCACCAAATCAGTGACTAAAATTGTAGATTCTGTAAATCGTTCTTCAACACTGATGGCGAAAGTTGGGGAGCCAGTAGAGCCCCATAGAAGTGTTCCATCACCAAACCCATCGTAAGCACCTGATGACGTAGAGGCGGGCATATTTCTGATAATGGCGTTAGCATCATTTGCCAATTCAATTCCATATGAACGGTGTGCCATATCAACGTTCCATTCAGCGAGGTGTAGGGTGCCTTCTGCAATCATGATCCCCACATCCGAAGCAGATGTGTCTAGGGTGTCAACTGCTAACGAACCACCGTCAATAGTAACTCCACTACCGCTGTTGCGACCGCCGCCACCAGATGTTAAATCGTGGCCCGTAATGGTGCATTCTGATTCGCAACGGATGCCTTCGTTCCAACCTGTAACCGCAACATCGTCAACAAGGATGTTTGACCAAACTGCACGCAATCCGATGGATGTGGAATCAGAACTGGAAAAGCCGCGGAATATTTCCAGTGTCGAGAGATTTGCATCGACATCAAGAATGACTAGTCCATTCTCTTGTGCGGTCAAAATTGTATCACTGATTTCCATCGACCATCCTGAAATGGTGCCCCCATCTTCAAAACTAAAACTTGAATCCCGAATATCCATTTCACCAGAGCCCGATACGTCGAACAATTGCCCATTGGTGTAAACAGATAACTCGTTTGCGTGAAATGTTCCCGTTCCACGGAGACGAGCAAATGTGGCGTTGGAATGAACCTCTGTACTAGGCCATGCCCCGACGAATTTCAAATCACCATCGATTTGTGCATCGATGCAGAATGATTCGCTTTCACAAGTGAAAAAGAGTGAACGGAATTCAACATCTTCTACGCTGCCCGTGATGAGAGAATTCACAGTACAAAGGGTCCCGCAATGAGCTTCGGTGATCAGAAGGCCACTCAAAGAATCAGCCTCAACCAATATTTCTCCTCCACTAAAATCGGTTGGCATTACTGTGGCAACCACTGAGCCACTACCTCGAACCAAGCGATTGAATTCATCGGCGTGGACTTCGCCATAGAATGTCGAACCATCGTCAAGAACAATTACATCGGCATCATCAATTGATGTTGTAGTGGCAATATTCGCATTACCACCATTGTGAACATGAATGACTTCGGCACTCTGAGTAGATGTGACATCCGTTAGAGTGGCAGTTCCATCTACCCGAAGACAGGAGGTGGTGGTGGCATGGCAAGAAAATCCTGTTCCAGAGACACTTCCTTTAGCCCAGACACCAATCATGGTGTCACTCAAATTTGTTGATTCAATCATTAGACTTGCACTATTTTCAACATCGAATCCGCCACGGGAGTCCGAAATATCAGCATGAGAAACTGTCGTGGATGACCCTGGATCAAGCAAGAAACCTTGCCAACGAGCCTGGATTGATGTTTCAGTCACCCACGAACCCCAGATGACTACTGGGGCTTCGGATGTACCCTGAATGTCTAAATCACCAACGATTGTGATGGTTACATCTTCAGTAACATTGAGATGAGTTCCGGCTTCAATTGTCAGAGTTGCTCCATTTGCAATGGTCACGTTGTCATTCAGAGTCATATTACCGGACCAAACTTGATCTGATGTGTAAACAACCCCCTCGTGCGTAGGCGCCCGCAGCGCCTCTGGCGCTGCGATTAACAATGGGGCAAGAAGCAGACTCGCGAGGATAATGAAACTGATACCGCGTTGTCGCATGGAATCGTTGGTGTTCTGGATGAGGTTTGAACCCTCCCGTCAACCGTCAGTGACCCATTGAGGTGGGCCCGTCCGGATTTGAACCGGAGTCTGACGGCCCCCAGCCGTCAAGTATTGGCCAAGCTAACCTACGGGCCCGGGACATCTGTTCACACAGATGATTCGGTTTTACTCCTGCGTTCGTGTGACACTGAAAGGCGCAACTGCATCAATCAATTCGACGTGAGAGACGAACATACGTCGGCAGCAATATCGCTCAAGACCTACTTCGTCGAGCATTTCGCCGGCGTCTCGTCCTTCAGCGACACCATTGGAATAGCGTTCCCAAAGGTGCCCAATTACATGTCCACAAGAAAAGCATCGTACTGGAATTATCATTCATATCACCTCAACGGTAAGACTTCTGCCACTTGGCACGTGCACCACGACCCATCTGGTGTTTGGGTTCTTTGCGGCGCGGATCGTTCACTAGCAGGCTACGGTCAAATCGAAGGAACTCGTCGCGGAGTTCCTCATCGATTCCTTCTG
>JAQXFF010000059.1 GCA_029250425.1 Candidatus Thalassarchaeaceae archaeon
CATTGGTGACGATGATTTGTCTGATTATATCCATGCAACAGCGGTACCCCAGTCTTCTGTTGCAGTGAATTTGATTATTGGGGCCCTTGAAGAAACCCCATCCCTCATTGTGATTGATGATTTACACAAAGTGAATGACGATGCATTATTCGCCATTATCCGTGGACTTTCCCAGCGGATGGAGGATGTTCAAGAATGCGGACTCGTAATGTTCAGTCGTTCTTTCCGAGCAGTTGTTCCATTGAAGGATCCTGAAGGGAATATTTCGGCATTGGTTTTGCCTTTGGATGGTTTAGATCAATCGGCAAGTCGAAATTTATTGACTACAATGCCAGATATCGACATGTCTGCTTTCCTCCATATTTACACACTTTCACGAGGTCATCCTTTGATTTTGCAACTCATCAATCGCGGTTCAGTAGGTTCTACTTTCCACGACTCCCTGGAAACATTCGTTGATGAGGAAATTTTCAGTCGCTTATCAGGTGCTGAGAAGCGCGTACTCGGTGCGATTGCAATCTATCGGGAACCGATGCCTTTGGATGCACTTTCAAGCCATGAAATTGAAACTGACTTACTCGATGATTTGGTGGAAAAAGGTTTGGCCAGACAAGTTGATAGTGAAAATTATGACGTTCACGATTTGGTTAGAGAATTCCTGCTTCGAACATTTGATTCGGCCATTGCAACCACATTACACGCAGCAGCATGTGCTTGGTATCGAAAGCGCCTTGATGCACCTGAACAACAATTGGAATATATCTACCATCTCGTCAATTCAGGTGATACCGATTCGCTAGGGGACATGCTTGAGAAAAATGGGCGCTCATTAATTCGAAGCGGACATATGGAATTACTCCCACTTCTTTCGGAACTCGATAAATCTCATTTCAAACCGCAAACGTGGGCCATGATCTTGGAAATGCGGGGCGATATACTATCATTACAAGGTCGCTGGGCTGATGCCGAATCTGAATATGAAGAGGCCCTCCCACTGGTGTTGAATCCACCGGATGTATCTCTAGAAATACAAGGGAGATTATTGTCTAGTAAAGCAGATCTAGCGGTTCAACGAGGTGAATCGGACTCCGCTTTGGAACTCCATGGGCAGGCGTTGCAATTGTTCATTGATACCGGTGATGCAAAGGGTGCTGCACGAACATATGCAAACATGGGTTACATTTTCAGGCACCGAAAAGATACGAAGAAGGCGCTTGAAGTCTATGGGAATGTTGAGGAATTACTCAAAGCCGAAGAAGACCCCGAATTGGTTGAAGTCCGCATTAAATTGGCTTCAGCCTTGCTTGAAATGGGAGAAATTGATCGGGCGCGTGAGCATGCATTGACTTCTTACGAGGAGACCGAAAATTCAGAAAACATTGGCCTCCATGCCCGTTCCAGAGCCGTACTCGGACGATTCTATGCACGAACTGGTGACCCTGATCTTGCGCTTCATCATTATTCGGAAGCGTTGGAACAAATGGCTGAAGAAACCGATCAGCGAAGTGCAGTTGAGATCACAATTCTGCTAGGTGAAGCCCTTTCAGATGCTGGACGTTCAGAAGAAGCTGTAGAACATTATCTCGATGGTTTGGCTATGGCTGAAGCCAACGATTTCCGACCATTAATCGGGGAATTATTAGCTCGCTTGGGAGAGGCCGCGCCTGAAAAGGCCGAGCGCATGAATTACTTGCAACGCGCACTGACAGTATTCCGTGAATTGGGTGCAGGTGCACGTATGCGTGAAGTCCAAGGGCAGATGCATCGAGCCATTATGGGAAGTCATTAGAACCCAGGTTGCTCAACTTGTATGGTCACATTACCGGAGTCTAAGACCACCCAGATCGTTTCAACTCCAGTTAGTTTGACAACACCTGAATGAATGGTTGCTGCAGCACCTGAAATTGGTTGGCTTGTGCGATACATTTCACCCCCATCTGATAGATGAATGGCATCATCAGTCAACCACATTTCAAGATTCAACCCTGAAGCCGATGAAAGGTACATTTCCACAGGTTCTGCATAGCGGGCATCCCCATCTAATCTTGCGGCTTCATCGGCTCTTTCAACAGCGGCTCCCACCGCAAGGAGATTTTCCTCTAGTGCTTCTTCAGTCCACCTATCTTGCGTTGAAACTTCCAATCCCCAAACCCAGATGGAAAATGTCGAGAGGAACATGAGGCCAAGAAGAAAAGTGAACACATAACCAATTTCCGTGGCTGCCGCAGAATCATCTTCAACAAATTTCCGCTTCATTACGCAGTCCCTCCAATATCGGTTTGACTTGTTAGACTAGCAACTTGTAGGTTGAATAGCACAGATTGTCCACCGGCATGATAGACAACTTCTGGCATCGTTGGGGATGTTTGTACCCATCCGACATAATCATCCAGCATATCTAATTGTCCAGGGAAGGCCAACCAGTCCGATGAATATTCTACTTCTGCTGAACTTTCAGCAGCGATTGCAACAGCGTACGGGCCATCCCAACCTCTCCGAACTTGATATGCATCGAGTGTTGCAATTTGCTCACGGACATCGAGTGTGAGTGTGAGTTCGATTTGAGCAGAACCACCTACGGAATCCATGGTTGGCATGGCAACGGGAACTGTGGCTGCAAGCCGTGGTCCCGGCCCTTCACGTGATGGTGGCGGGGTCAGGACATCCGCTTGGTATTCAGGGTGATTTGTCCCCACGAATCCACCGCGAGTGAGAATTTGCAAATTGGTCACACTCGAATCGAAGGTGTAAGTGAACCTTGGGAGGTGAAGTGCCCATGCTGAACCGAGGGTGGCATGAGGATCGCCATCAGCAGCACCACGGATCGATAATTGTAGTCCAAAGAAATGCGTCCCGTCCCTCCAAGCGTTTCGAATGTCATTGGTTTTCCAGTGGCCAACAGGAATCCAAGGAATGTCGACTTCAATCCAACCCGATGCGCGCAAACCGATTGAAATACAACGTTCAGCCCCATCTTCTGGAATTTCAGTTGACCCATTATCTCCAGATGCAGCATAAATTCGCAATGCACCGGAGTTTACTTCAATTGAGAGTGCCCCGATATGATTTTCCGGCACGGCGATTACTGATGCTGGTGAACTATGATTAGAATTACCAACCTGATTTATGTTGGTTGACCAAGATGTGGTTGGGCTTGCGGGTTGTAATATGAATGAAGTTGAACCAACAGAAGGCACTTCGAGTGTACCACCGCTTTTCGGTAGTTCAAATTTCCAATTTGTTCCAGAGATGCGACCTGTATCTGCAGCGGGGGAAATTGACAAACTTCCTGGTCGCCATCCCATCGCATGCGTAGATGTACTCCCTACAGTTTGTGTGTCCAGAATCCACTCCACCTGAATGGGTTCGCCGCCTTCAATCCATGAAAAGTCACTTTCACCCCATGGAATTCGGATACTGGAGTAACCACTGATTGCATGGTAGAGGTTGCCTATTTTTGCAGTCGTGGGTACGCTGTTTGGGTTGTGTATGAGCAATGACCCTTCCATTGCAGGAGGGCGGAAGTGAATTCCAGTCCATGAACCACTGCGGTCTGGCCAAGAAAGGGACCCGGGGCCCTCTCCGTCAAGGTCGGTTGCATCACCCCAATGGATGACCATTCGGGCAGCAGTAGAAGTTCGTAAGACGAGTTGCTGTGCCTGCGAAGTTGTAATTTCACCCTGCCATGAATGAATGGTATCACTTTGCCCTGAAGGGGTTTGCAATACTGAGGCCGAGGATGAACTTCCACTCCCACTCGTAGATCCCGTTTCCCATTCCAGTGTGAAAGGAGATTCAGATTCAAGGTGAATCGAATGTGAATTCGCGATTAGCGGGACCGTCCAACTCCTCCCTTCATCAGTGCCAGGGAGGGGTTGATCAGGAGTTGGGGAAAAAGCACCGCCGGTTCCTCTCCAAAGGACTACTCGAAGTGGCATTTCACTGTGAATCCACGCTTCTCCATTAGTGGCACTGAGGCCATTATTCAAAGTCCAAACTTCATCCGTTGTGATGGTCTGTGATGATGTCGAATTGTTTTGCTCAAATGTCAATTGATTAGCGCCTAATAGTGATGTTAGTGCATTGGTTGGTGTGGCAGTCACCTCTCCATCCAAAATGGGCAATCTGTAGTGGTTTAGTGATTCAGCGGATGCATGTAAGTCGGTGACACACAAACTCTCAATATGATGCTCAGGATGTCTGAATCGCATTGAATCATCAAGATCAAGCACGCCTTCTAATCTGAATGAACTATCGGGTTGATGTGTGGCACTATACCAGGTTCCACCTTCCTGAAGTTGCCAACCTAGGGTGCCAGTATGTGGTCGAATTGTCAGTTGGGCGGTATCTCCAGGTGTGCCGGATTCGCTTAATCTCTCGGTTTCAGAAGCCAAATCCTCCATTTGGCCCACCATATTTTCACGCTCTACAGCGCCATGTAATTCGGCGATGACTGGCATGACAGTTACCATCATACCAGATATGATTGAAATTACGCCTGCAAACAACAGCACCGTCGCAATAGCGGCGGAAACGGCTTCTTCATCGTGTTCCCTTCGCATCATTGGACCACAACCTGTTGTAGAATCACATCTAGGTGGAAATCACTCGATGCCGGGTGAATTGTCATCCCTTCAGCACCTGAGAGTCTCCCATTTGGGCCAAAGCCAATGTATTCGTTTGAATCTCCGGTTGCGCGGTGTAAATCATACGAGTCGGTCCAGTGACGGAGGTATCTTGATTCTGGATTGTCCAATCCTGAAAATTCAGCCACCAATCGCAAGTTTCGTGCTTGGTCATCGAAGAATGTTATGACACCTCTGCTCTCAATATCTAGTGAGACATCTGTGGTTCTAGTCATCCCTTCCACGTCGACATCAAGCAGAACGAAGCTGACGCGCAACCCCCCATCTAGAGCGCGGTCATGGTGAAGGCGTGGGTAACTGCGAACATCAATTGGTTGATTTGGAAGTTGCTCAATTCTAGCTCCATTGATGAGATTGATTTGGAATGATCCTGATGTAAGAGGTGTTCGAATTTGTATACCATCGAGGGGCGCTTGAATCCAACGGTGTACTACACGCTCATTTGAATCGAGGACATCAATCTTAATCCATCCACGCAAGCTTAAATTCGTCGTGAATTCACCTTGCCCTTCCGATAAATTCCACCGTTCAGAGTCCGAATTGGTTTGGATGTGAATTGATGTTGCCGTATTGTTCAATGATGTCACGATGATAATGCCGCTTTCCATTGAAACTGTCACACGATCATGTCCAAACAAGTCTGCGCTAATCTGCCAAATTTCGGCGATATGAAGTGGCTCAATCGTGTCCTTGATGTGCTGATTGTTGACTACGACTCCTGTGCCGGCTGGAGATTCGGCCACGACCAATAATCGATCATTGAATTGGGTTGCAGCCACACTTCCAGCGGCCCAATCCCTGTTGTCAGTCAAATCTTTCATGAACGGCTGCATGACGACGACAACACCCGACATTGTTGAGATGACCATGGCCAATAGCATCGTGACCCCCATGATTTCTGAAACTGCCCGCTCGTCGGCCGTTTGACAGGTGGCGACGGGTGGGCGCATGAATCGACATATCGCCGTATGTTCTTAGCCATTCTTATTTCACCTCATACTGAGGTGAAGTTTTTCACCGTGTTAGAAGCTCTGCTTCCGATTGCCCCAACCAGTGACTAAATTCAGGTCCATCTTGAGTTGAGATTCGCAGATCACCATTCCAATTTTCGACCCGGAACAAGGTTTCACTTTCGGCTAAATGCGGGGCGTTGTTTTTCGCTGAAAGGTGACACAGAACAACACTCCTTGTTTGTGGTCCTAATACTTCAGCCAATAACTCCGCAGTTTGCTGATTTGATAAGTGCCCACCCCTCCCTGAAATTCTTGCTTTGAGACTTGTAGGGTAGGGGCCTAAGGCCAATCTTTTCGCATCATAATTTGACTCAATTGAGATGTGTGCGCATCCCTTGAGATGACGGATTAATTCGTCGGTGGGTTCACCGAGGTCTGTGACTACAGCAGCTCGTTCTTGTGAACCTGAGTGGATAATGAATCCAACATTATCCGCTTTATCGTGTGGTACCGGTACAGGGAGTACTGACAAGTCTGCTGTTACTTGGACGCGTTCCAATGCTTCAAAGATGCGACACTGATTAACGGGGTCAAACCCCAGATGTGCGCAAGTTGTGAAATTGGCAAACAATTTCGCTCCATGCCGTCTGCTGAAAATTTCAGCACCTTGGACATGATCGGAATGATGATGGCTGAGTAGAATTGAATCAATCGCTGTGGGTTCGACCCCAATACGTGCCAAACGGCGTTCCATTTGGCGTCCACTAAAACCACAATCGATGAGCACTTTCGACTCCTCAGTTTGTAGCAGTGTCGCATTGCCGCGGCTGCCTGAACCGAGGTGTGTTATCTCCAGTGACATTGGGGTCTTACTGACGGCCGACCTCACACTCCTTGAATGAAGCGCTTCAAATTCGATTTAGAGGCCTGTTTTACCGCATATTCAAAGCCGCCAAAGGGTAATATTTATTGATGGAATAATAACTATATTGGTACTATTTTGGAACAATATCGTGCTTAATCTTTGACATTATGTCCGAACGACGCTCCATCAGCATCATAAGCGTGAGAGCAGGGATGCGGCTGTGGGTATAACCCACAGGTGAGCCCATGCGTCGAAAGCAGACAGCGCTTCTGATTACACTCCTAATTCTTGGCTCGATGGTTTTCGTCAGTCAAATCCGCCCCAGTAGCCCGGTTCAGTCCGTTCATCCAGGTGATACCACTGGTGAAGGTCCACCAATTACAGACCGAGATAAGGATGGAATGCCTGATCTCCATGAAGAAGCTTTCAGTGAACCGGTGTTTTTGGACATGGGTGATCGTTCCCGCACCGTTCTTGGTTTGGATGCAGACAACGGAACTGATAATCAAAGCGACCACGATTATGATGGTCTCACAGCATTGATGGAATATTGCTGGCCTTACGATTTAGATTCGTGTTTCACGAACAACCGAACCGGACTTCCCGGGAAATCAGCAGAAATATCTGAGACTGGAGTTCGCTGGTATCTTGACCCCCGTTCTGGAGATACTGATGGCGATGGTCTTCCTGACGGATTCGAAGTAGCAATGTGCATGGCACACACCGGATATGTGAACAATTCACATGTTTGGAATTGTATGGCATTTGATCCACTGAACAGTAGTGATGGGCAAATTGATAGTGATCGTTGCCGCGACCTAACATTCGGATGTGGTGATGGTTTTGACGTTGACCGAGACGGTACCATCGAACCCCATGAGTACTATACAAATGCTGAAGAGTATCTGTACGGAGCCCCTGAGAATTGGGTTACAGAATTTGATGGTCTTCGGTGTTCTGGGGAAATTAATCACCTTGTGAATCCTTGCAGAACCGACGAAACACGTCCTACAAATGATGACGGTTGGCTAGGGACCGATCCATTGGACAATGATACGGATTACTATCGCTGGGTTGGAAATCCCGGACAGGCTCTAGGCCAGACTCAGAAAGGTGACGGAATTGTTGATGGTTGGGAAATCTATTTCCAACTTGACCCTTTGAACAGTAGTGATGCATTAATCGACAGTGATCTTGATGGATGGGACATCAATCGTGACGGCGCGATATCTCCAGACACCTCTGGTTCTACACTCGATTTAGGCGAGGTTTTCAGCAATCTAGAGGAATATACAGTTTACAGAGACGATGACAATTGGGTTACTGCTGGAGTGAAACATGCTCCGATTGGGCTCGCAGATCAGCCAGTGACCGTATTTGATCAAGGTACCACTCCGGATTTGTTACATCATGACGCCCATTCAATTTTTTCAGATGATGTCAACGGTTTGGTTTACGTGGGCACCTTGAGGGGCGTCACAATCCTTGAACCATTCATGAATGCCTCAAACCATTACGAGTTACCCTCAGGAGTTGACTTGCTTGATTTGTTTTTGTGGGATGACGGTGGTGATGATGGGATTCTTCTCTTATCCACAACCGATGGTCTGATGACACTCTCCCTCAATGAAGTGGGGCAAATTTCATCCGTTGTAGATGAAATAGAAACAGAACCAATCGAAATGCTGACACAGATTCAAACTGGTAGTGGAGGCCAGTTGCTACTGGTTGGTTTTGGAGCTGAGCAAAATGTTTGGCGTTTGACCTTAGATGCTCAAGGCCTTATCACCGCACCAACTGCAGTCCTGCAACTTACTGAAACACTACAACAACAGGAGAATACAACAGTACATACTGCCGTTCATGTAGTACTTCCCAGTGATGGCCCACGTCTTTTTGTAGGGACGGATCGGGGATTGGTAATGGCCAATAGTTCAGATTTCGCTGGTGGTTTTGATTCAAGTTGGATTTTTGATATTACCAATGCTGAAGATTACGTGATGCCGGCAGATGCCATAGATTCAGCATTGGCTGCACGTGTTCAAGCACTCGTAGTCGATGGCCCGAGAGATTCGAATGGTGAAATCACAAGCCCACAAACCCTGTGGGTTGGTACCCGTGGCGGTGTCCATCAATTCGATTTGATTGTAGGTCCAGCAAACCCTGTTGGTGCATTTTCCTATGATCGAATGTACAATGAAGCGGAATTTACAGCCAATGATGTCCATTCAATACTACCCTTGGGCGATGAGGTCATCATCGGTTCTCAATGGGGTTCATGGGCGCTTGATGCAGATCACAGCCGTTCATCGGGAGTTGAACCAGATCACACACGTATACCTGGCAGAATTGTTGACATGACGGTATTGGATGTTGGTGGACAAGCGTTACTCTTTGCGGCCCTAGACCCTGGGGTTTATGCTAACATGGTACTTATTGATCCGTTATCCAACGATTCAGATTCTGATGGTATGCCTGATGGCTGGGAGTTCATTTACGGATTAGATCCAACAAATCCATATGATGGAGGAAATGATCCTGATGCAGACGGCGTAAATTTCAATCCAGACGAGGATGATTACTTCGATCGAAGTTGGTCTAATTTAGATGAATTCCGCTATGTGGCCACAACCGAGCAAGGTTGGAACAGTACCAACCCACAGATGGGTGACACCGATGGCGATGGATTACTCGATGGAGAAGAATACTGGGGTTTCTTCGTTGACCGTACGAATTTTACATGCTACTACCTCAATGGAGATTACACCTGTGACGAATCGGTTGGGGCTGCCGCCCGTGCAACCTACATCACAGGTTGGTCTGATTCCGGGGCCGGTGGGGGTACCGATCGAACCATTGATCCGACCAATGTTGACACAGATCAAGACGGAATGCCTGATGGCTGGGAAATTCAATATCGCCGTTGGATTGGTCAAACATTCCACGGTGGAAACGATTGGTCTCTTGATCCTACTGACCCCTCTGATGCGTTTGATGATGCAGATGG
>JAQXFF010000067.1 GCA_029250425.1 Candidatus Thalassarchaeaceae archaeon
CTGAATTAGTAATTTTGAGTTCGACAGGTCCGACCTCATTTTCTAGAGCCAAATCAATATTGATTCGGGCATCAACAACAGCCACCCAGCCACAAGAATCGACGAGCACGCCCGCCACGGTTTCACCCCGCAATAACGCCGTGCCCAATCAGGCGCCAACGGCTACCGACTCGACGGGAGAGTGTAATTCTACTACCGGTGAGTGCGCAAATTGGAAGGCGTAAATTGAGTGTAGCGTCCTTGCCCTTAACAGCAGAGACAACTCCCACGCTGGTTGCTGTAGCTGAATTGAGCATGAGCATTTCACCTGGTTGAAGTGGCCTGACTTTCTCAGCATCCCCTTCACCACTTGCAACCATTTCCTTCAGTAGTTTGAGTGATATATCGAGTGTTTCCCAAACAGGCGGCAATTCACCGTCTCGGGCCATAACTTGGCCAGACAAGTTGTCTGATTTGGTATGGAATGGGTCCAAAGGTGTTGCAACACCGCACAATCCACCTGCATGAACAGAATCCAAATCCAATCCACCACTTTGGACACTGGAAATTTTTGTTTCAATCGGCTCCCACCTTGCTTTGTTCCCCTCAGAAATTTTCCGGCCCGGGGCAATGACAATTTTGTCACCTTTCTTGAATTTGCCTGAAACCACTGAACCACCGATGATTCCTCCCTTCAATTTAGCAGGACGGGTTCCTGGGCGATTGATGTCAAAGGAGCGCGCTACATACATCAATCCGTTTTCCTTTTCTCGGAGGTCAGGCGTTGGGATTGTATCTTCAATAGCATCAATTAGGATGTCGAGATTAACGTCGTGATGTGCGCTGACTGGGATGATTGGAGCATTTTCAGCAATGGTTCCACTGAGGAAGGATTTGATTTCTCCATGCGATTCCATTGCACGTTCTCGGCTGACCAAGTCAACCTTGTTTTGAACGACAACAATATTCTCAATTCCAGCAATCTCCAATGCCATCAAATGTTCACGAGTTTGTGGTTGAGGGCATTCTTCGTTTGCTGCAATCAATAGTAGAGCGCCATCCATGATGGATGACCCTGAGATCATGACAGCCATCAGCGTCTCGTGACCTGGTGCATCCACAAATGAAACCACTCGGAGTAATTCTTTGTCAACATCATCTCCACCATCAGGCCGCTTTCCCATGGCGTAGGTGTCTCCACCTTTGGTTCGATAGAATGCAGTGTCAGCATAACCTAGTTTGATACTAATTCCACGCTTTCTTTCTTCAGAATGCGTGTCAGTCCAAGTTCCTGAGAGGGCTTGAGTCAACGTGGTCTTGCCGTGGTCGACATGCCCAACAAGTCCGATATTCACCTTTGGTTGGCCGGGGAGCTCACGCTTCTTGGCCATTTGGTGTTACAACCCCTATTCACTCCGCGTTGTCAGCCTCACCAGCATCATCACTGCTGCCGGCAGAGAATATGTCAGAGAGTGACTTGTTCCCACTCTCGACAACCTTGAGGTTGATTTGGCGTGTGTCCGAGGAGATGACGTTGCCACGGAAGGCTCGACGCTTTCGAAGGCCATCGTAGGTGTATCGATAACGTCCACCCTTCTTCTTCACAATCTTGTGACCCTTGAAACCTGTTGAGGGAGATACGAGAACCTTCTTTCGGCCACCACCATCTAGATCAGCACGCATTGGTGTGCCAGTCAGGTCAGAGCCACCTGTAATTTGCAACTTGAAGCCACCGAGACTGACATCGCCATCACCGACGAAGATCCCATCGACGTCATCGCCGATTTTCTTCCCTAAGAAATGGTTGTAATTTGAACCACTAATGTCGACTGCGTATGCCTTTCCTCCACTGGAAGGGTCCGTGTCGTTAACGACCGCTTTGAAAACTTGCTCAGCCATGCTCAATCCTCGTGCGACTCGGCGACAGATGCCCCCTATAAGAGCGGTTCGGCCTATTCCACCATAGGTGGATTCAGGAGTTTAGACGAAATCATCGGTTTAGGGCGTGTTCAAGGCGGTTTTCCAATTGGCCTGGCAAACTTTGTGGCATTGTGATGTGTTGGGTTCTTCCTCTGCCGGCACTTGCTGTTCCAGTGCGTGATTCCATCAGGCCACGTGTTTCTAGAGTTTTGAGGTACTTCCAGAATGTTGTATGTCCACGAGGTTTGACCTCGTATTCTTCACAGACAACTTGGTATAATTTCTCAGCATCACCAGAGGTTACTTCTGGATCCCTTCGCAGACGACGACAGATTGCGAGCAGAATCAATTGCTCATGATGATTGAGTTCGTCGACAACACTGGGTTCGACAACACGACCACGGGAGGCTGCGTCACGTTGAACGTGATTTGATTCAACTTCTCTGAACCCACCTTTCTCTGCCCGCATCACTGCGGCTTCTAACAATTCGATTGCGACACGTGCATCTCCTGTATCTGCTGAGGCTTGCCCGATTAAAGTAAGGATACTCTCACTTACCGAACCAGTGCGTGTTGACAAGGTTGAACGCTGAGCTGCAATGGCAGTCAATTGTGATTCAGAATAAGGCTTCAGTGCCAAGTGATTTGACCGACCAAAGCGTGAGATGATGGCCCCTTCTAGTTGATCGAGGACTTGCTCTTGGCTGATGAGGATTAGCGATAGTGTACCGGATTCGTCCCGGCCTTCGTCGATGCGAAGAAGTTGGTAAAGCAAATCTCCACTTTCCCTTCGAAGCAATACGTCGACCTCGTCTAGGATGAGTAGCATGTGTTGATTTCGTGTCCGAAGGTTACGCCGAATGCCTTGGATCACTTCAGATGCAGAAAATCCCCGATCTGGGTGTCTGTCGTCTAGTGCCTTCGCAATGCGCTGCAAGACTTGTGAAGTGGTCGGGTGATTTCGGCAGTTGACATGTACAGGTTGTATATTCCTGATGCCGGCAAGATGGCGGGCCAAATCATCTCCAAAGGCCCGACTAAGGACTGTTTTGCCGCTACCGACATTACCGGTAATGACTGCTCGACAAGACATCCCAGGGGTGCCAATGCTTGCAAACATGGCTGCAAGCTGCCCCTGTTCATCCTCTCGACCTACAATATTTGGAGGCACCCAATCATAGGAAAGCGGCGCCGCATCGAGCAAGATGAGGCCCGCGCCAATCCGATTCAGGTATTCCGCCATCGAGGTCTCCCACTGTTGGCTGTTCTTGAAGATATGGAATGCCACACGCGTGTGCGTGCCCGATGGCGTGATGTGCGCGGGTGTGCGAGGGCTCAGGGGATCTCATCGAATTGATACCCAGTTTCCCACTGTTTCTCACCCAGAGCCACTTCCAACTCAAACGGTGTAATCAGTGGTTTTGCATAGCGAACTGAATCATCGATTGCAATTCGAGGGCAGGCCGTGTTCACAAAGGCATCCACAGGGTAGAAGTCAATCAATTCAGGCCCAACGTGCTCTAAAGCCAGCAAGTATCCCTTCTTGCCATGCTTTTCGAGGATCTTTTTCATCCTCAATGCAAGCGTTCGGCGCATTTGCCCCGGTTTTTCTCCGATGAGGATGCCGAAGGTTTGAGCTTGATCACAAGCCATAATGAGGCCGAATCTTTGTCGTAGGATTCGTTCAATACGCTCAAACGACATTTCCTCAGCATCACCAGAATAAGGGTCTAGCATGGCCAATGGTTTACCTGTGTGTAAAACCAATCCAATGGGGTGGAAATCTCCACTTCCAAGGAACAAGTAATGTCCAATATCGTCTTGGTCCCCCGAATAGTTGCATCCAAGAACTTGTCCAGGGAAGGTCAGGCGTGCACCGCCCACGGGCACTTCGACCTCAAATCCAGCCGCCTCAAGCCGCTCTTTGTAATCAAAAATCAGGTGTAAGTGTTGGATACTGCCAACCAAGCCCAACTTGGTCCCAGTCAAAGGTGAAATTCGCCCTACAGCGTCTAAAAAGCGGTCCTGTGCTTCAGCCTCAGTCACCCCTTCTCCCGATTTTGCATTTGCCAATCGTTTCTCTGCAATGGCATGGTGTTGGGCTAGAATTGGTAGTACGGGGTCAATCGCTGGATCTCCTTGGTAGGTGACATTGATGAATTGTGTTGGCATACCTGAATCGATATTCATCTGGGAGTGTCCCATGTGTGCAACCAACTCCACACCCATGCGCTGCATCTTGTCATGAACCAGATCACAGGCACCATAACAGGGGTCTGCTGCGAGGATAATCTTAGCCGAAGTTTCTTCCTCTATAGAATCCATCATGTCCAAGGCTTGCATCTTCAGGCCCTCGGGTACTTGCAATGCGACAAGTCGATTGTCGTTGGACTTAATCCGTTTGATCAACTCATCGAGTTCGAAGTCATGTTTGTCCATATCCATGTAACTACCTCGTGACGCCGTCAGGCATCTCCTTGATGAATCCACCCTTTAGGGTGAAGTTATTCGAGGACGATGATTTTGTCATTCTGCATTTCTATTCTGACCAGACTATTCAATGGCCAACCGCCTGAAGCCCGAATTTTATTCATCCCTTCACCCTTCTCAAAGACGATCCAGCAATCCTGAACAATAGCCCCATTCGCTTCAACAGCTTTGAGAATGGGGTGCAGGGTGCCTCCAGTACTCACAACATCATCCACGATGAGTACGCGGGCGTTCTGTTCGATGTCATTGAGGAAGATTTCACCCTTGGAATAGCCGGTTGATTGATCGATTGAGATTTCACCAGGCAATCCATATTGCCGTTTTCGGCCAATAACCAGTGGCTTTCCACTAGACAAGCACAGGGCTGCAGCCAGTGGGATTCCCATGGCTTCGATGCCAAGGATGATGTCAATGGAGTCCCAATCCACACCTTCTGAGATCAAATCTCGGGCTGCACCGAGCAACTCTGCAGATTGTCTAGGCACTCCATCTGAGAGTGGGTGAACAAAGTAAGGGTAGCCTTCTTTCCAGACAACAGGTGCTTTCACAACACTGTCCTTGAGTAATTCGACACGCATGTCGATTGTCGTTGTGTGCTCGCCCATGAACGGCGAGTGGACGTTTCTTTATTGAA
>JAQXFF010000079.1 GCA_029250425.1 Candidatus Thalassarchaeaceae archaeon
ACATAGCGCTACAGAGCGGCGGCGCTGGGTGGACATGGATACAACCGAATCCGTACCCTGCTTTGAGGATGCTGGGAGAACGCGTAAGCGTTCTCGGAGTATTGCTGAAATTATGATTGTTGCAGAGTTGCGATTATATCCGAATCCAAGAGCTCCCAAGTGAAGTTCCCATCCAATGATTCACGGCCAAAATGGCCCCCGGCTGAAGTTGCCGAATATATGGGCCGGAGCAAGTTCAATTGTTGAATAATTCCTCGTGGACGGAAATCGAAACAATTGCGAACACGTCGACTGATTTCTTCATCAGTAATTCCTGCAGAATGAGTGCCATCTGTGGTCACCCGCACACTCACAGGTTCAGCAACACCAATGGCATAAGCCAATTGAATTTCACAACGCTTTGCAAGTTTCGCAGCAACCACATGTTTCGCGGCCCATCGTGCAGCGTATGTTGCTGAGCGATCCACCTTTGAGGGATCTTTTCCACTGAATGCACCCCCTCCATGTCGACCCATTCCACCATAGGTGTCAACGATGATTTTGCGGCCGGTGACACCAGCATCCGCATGTGGACCACCTTGAACGAAACGACCCGTTCCATTGACGATAATGTCCGTATTAGAATCAATCAATTCAGGAGGAATGATTGGTTCGATAACATGCTTTTGAATCTCTGCCTTGATGAATTCATGTTCGGCATCTTCGGTTTCAAATTGCGTCAGCATATCGTCGTGCTGAATGGCAATTACTACGGCCCAAACACGGCGAGGCGTCCCATATGCCCCGTACTCAATGGTGACTTGTGATTTACCATCAGGCCTAGCCCAAGGAAGCAATCCATTTTCGCGGACTTCAGTAAGGCGACGAGTGAGAGCCTGACTCAACAGTGCAGAAAGAGGCATATAATGTCCCGAAAGGGCAGGGTATGGTTCTGATTCATCAGTCGCATATCCGAACATTAGCCCTTGATCACCAGCGCCTTGATTGATATCTCCTTGATCTACACCTTGACTGATTTCTGGAGATTGTGTTGAAATCAACAATTGAACATCACATGTTTCGGCATCCATTCCGAAGGCATGATCCGTGTACCCAATCGCTGCAGCTGTCTTTCTGGCAACCGCTTCGTAGTCAATCTTAGGTGGCGCACAAGTGATCTCACCTGCGAGGATGATTGTACTGCCAGCATCAGTTCCTTTGACCATGGTTTCACAAGCCACACGTGCATGAGGGTCTTGTTGCAAACAGGCATCAAGAATGGCGTCAGAAATAGCGTCGCAGAGTTTGTCAGGATGACCCGCAGTCACCGATTCTGAGGTGAACAGTAAACTCTCGTGTGACATTAAACCCGGCGAACCCCCTTCTGCATATCAATGGTGAGGGCGGGAGCGTTTCACTGTTGGACTCGAAATGGTCACCATTTACCGCCGTGCGGTTCAAGTGTTTGATGCACACGGCGTGAATCATGACCGGACGCGACGGACGCGATTGGGAGCCGACACATTACCGAACACACACTCTAGGTGAAGTTCGTGATTTAGGCGCTCAAATGATTGGACACGAAGTGACCGTCGCAGGTTATGCTGAAGCCGTCCGTGGCCGCGGCGCCATCTGTTTCTTGATGCTACGTGATGGTACTGGACACCTCCAGGCATTCCTCAAGAAGGACAACATGGATGAATCATCATTCGATGCCATCCAGGGTGCTAGTAGGGAATCAACCATCCAAGTTACAGGCATGGTTGCCCAAAAACGGCCACCCAAGGTTGCAGAAGGGGAACCAGAGCCCCCAGCAGAATACGAAATCAATGTCTCTTCAGGACAAATCCTGGCACTCGCAGAAACTCCACTCCCTGTGGGTGTTGTCGATGATGTCCACGTCGGACTCGATGTCCGCCTCGACAATCGTCATCTCGATTTACGTCGCGCGCATGTGAATGCCATGTTCCAACTTCGTGGTAAAGTCCTACAATATGGACGAGATCACCTCATCACTGAAGGTTTCAATGAAATGAATTCACCCAAGATTATTGCCAGTGCTTCCGAGGGTGGAACCAACTTGTTCCCAATGAAGTATTTCGATACCGATGCTTACCTTTCACAATCGCCTCAATTATACAAGCAACTTGCAGTGTTGGGTGGTCTTGAACGCGTGTTCGAAATTGGACCCGCATTTAGAGCCGAGAAGCACGACACCTATCGTCACCTCAATGAATTCATCTCCTTTGATATCGAAGGAGCATGGATGAATGACGAAGATGTCATGTGTGTACAGGAAAGGATGATTCACCATATTTGGAGCCAAGTGGCAGCCAATGATCAGAACCTGATCGATGTCATCAATGAATACAGATCATCACAGGAACAAGAACCAATCAGCGTGGATGTTCCAAGCCTACCCTTCCCCCGAATCCCATATTGTGAAGCGATTGAAATCGTCAAAGCGGGTGGCGGAGAAATTGAGTGGGGCGATGACATCGAATCACACCACTGTGACTTGATTGCTGCAAAATATCCGGGCTTCCATTTCTTGCCCCGCTGGCCAATGTCGATGAAGCCGTTCTACATCTTCCATGACGAATCTGAGAAGGGTTCGACTGGGGGGCAACTCTCTCGTGGATTTGATCTCAATTACGGCCGCGACGAGATGACTAGTGGAGGTCAGCGCGAACATCGAGTCGAAGTTCTAGAACAGAATCTTCTCAATATGGACCTCGACCCTGCTGACTTCACATTCTACACAGATGGATTCCGCTATGGTGCACCACCTCACGCTGGTTGGGGATTGGGTGTTGCAAGATTGTTGATGGTACTCACAGGTGCGGGTAACGTGCGCGAAGTGGTTCTATTCCCAAGAGACCGCAGTCGAGTCACACCCTGAACAAATCACACTTGGGACGGATTGAGGATGAATGATTCAACCGTTATTTTACCTGATGATTTGGAATCGTTTACTGAACAGGTTCTCCCTGTTTTTGCAGCAATTGTCGGGATTGTGATTTATTCGACATTTGTTTTCAAATTCTATCGATTCCTTGCGAAAAAAGACCTGATCGATGCTGATTTTTCGCAATACTCAGAAGGGTTTACAGGATTTATGAAGCGCCTTGTCGATGGTGTTCTTTTGATTCTCCAAAATATTCTATTTGCACCATTCTTGATTTCATTCTGGGTACTAATCTTAGCGGTGATTCTAACATTACTATCTGGCGGTGACGATCTATATTGGAACGTTTTGGTCGCCACATCGGTTGTCGGAGCGGTTCGGGTAATCAGTTACTTCAGCGAAGATTTGGCCAGAGATGTTGCAAAAATGCTACCCTTTGCGGTCTTGGGTGTTTTCCTTGTTGATGCTGGTTCATTCAATTGGGATGCCGTCTCAATATTGTGGGATCAATTGGGTGAATTCGCAATTTCATTCGCAAGCAGTATGACATTGGTCGTTTTACTCGAAACTGCCCTCCGAATTTTGGATACGATAAAGCAAATCATTTCACCTCCCGACACATATCTTCTTGACGAATTAGAAGTTTTTGAATAATTATATCTGCGCTGTTACATTGTGAAATACAATAATAAGAAATCACATCTAAAACAGATTGTATGGGACCTAAGCGATTTTCGTTAATGTTACTCTGTGTAGCCATGTTGGTGCCACTCTCTGGTTGAAAAAAAAGCCTTGGTGGATGTGGCGTAGGTTATGACGAGATGT
>JAQXFF010000104.1 GCA_029250425.1 Candidatus Thalassarchaeaceae archaeon
TAAACCAGTTGGCCTAGCCACCCATAGCGGGGGCGGAGGCGCACATGTCATCATGGCTATGCGACAACAATTTTCCTACATCGGAGCAGATGTCATCGGCCGTGCTTGCTTGTCTGGACGAGATAAAGATGCAAATCCAGAAACAATTGATGCTATGATTGATAATCTAGCTCGATGAACTAGTTGGGTTCTGAAAGATTCCCAAATGATTCGTAGAGACTTGGCCCACTTCCAAGATGGCACATGACGCCTAGTCTGCTGCGGGAATCTTCTGGCTGGGAGTTGTTTCCAGTGGCACAATCACCAGTGCAACCATCTGCGAACGCGATGTAAATTCGACCTTCTTGATCAATATGCAAATCGTTGAAATCAAGCAAGTTCCGATTTGAGCCCCCTATATCACGGCAATCACCACTATTTAGACAGATGCTACCAACTTGCACCGGATCCGCTGAGGCTCGAACAGTGTGGAATACAGGGTTTTCATCAAGCGCATTCAAACTATAGGTGACATACAGATAGTAACTGACGTTAGCGCTGGCGAAGTGAGCATTGCCATCCCATGGATTTCCGTCAATGTCGGATTGATTTAATTCACTGGCGTTCTCACTGCCAAGATAAGTAATAGCAATCCTTCCTGGGTCTCCTGCGTCAACTTGAGGGAATACTGACGAGATAACTTCAACTGGACTGATTCGAATGCTGGTTTGTTCCCAAGAATCTCCTGAATCTGTGCTTCTCGACATGTAAACACCTTCATCTGCTCCTGTCCAGATGTGGTATGCATTGGATTCAGTGTCGGTAGCAACCTCCGAATTCTTGCGTGGATAAGGTGTACCGGCATCTTCTCCCATGGTTCGATCAAACCAAGATAGCCCGTTGTCATCAGAAACGATTACTGTAGGAGTTTCGACCCGAGGAGTGACGTAAACAGTACCATCCGGCGCAGAAGTTATGGCTCCATGAAGGCCGCCATTGGTGGTGGCTAAACCGAAAATTAGCCCGCCTGTGTCAAATGTAGCTCCTCCATCAAAACTGGTGAAACAAAAGATGCCAGCGAGTTTGTTGTAACAATAATACACAGCCGTCTCGTAGAATGATTGAGAGACTTGACCAAGAATACCGTATCCACTACTCGTCCAAGGGCCGGTTGCCAGTTTGATGTGATCATTGATTGGAGTCGTACCAGAGTCATGTGGATTACCTAACCAAGATTCACCATCATCATCACTCCAGCATATCCAAGATGTCTCAAGACCCTGCATTTGAACTGCGAATATCCGATCGGTGATAGGGTCAACCCAACCCCACGGGTCATTGGTTTGGAACGCGCACATCGGACCTGCGACGTCCTCCCATGATTCACCATAATCACAAGAACGCATAACTTTCTCAAGGGCAATGAAGAATACACAGCCACTAGATGTGACCCCAATGCTTGGTTCGGGTGCATCTTCTCCAACACTACTGAAGGTGAAATTCAATGGTAGCGGTTCAACATCAACAGGCAGGCCGTCAGGACCCGTAACGAAGATTCCTTCGGGACCAGAGGATTCTTCAACAACTGCGACAGGACCATCGTTACCAAAGCAACCTGATAATGAAAACGAAGACATCAAGATGCACATGAGCAAAGCCTTCACTCGCATAGACACAACGACCACGCAATTACGCAAGTATGTTGCCCTGTGATAATCATCGTTGTAAACTGAGATGAATGACTATAATCGGCTTTGTAAATCTTAGAATTTTGGCCTATTGATTAGATTAAGCGGTAGGCATATTTTGAAACCCAACCAATCATCAGGAGTATCATGAACCAAGCAAGAGAAATTCTTGCGATTCGTGATGTGATTGCCTTTCTCCTTCGCTCTTTTTCCACCTCTTCGAGAAGTGGAGCGATTGGGTCGGCCCTGCTCATGTAAGCCCCGATGGGTGCAAGAGATTTCAAGCGAGGGGTAACGTGGGCTGTCTGATGAGCGAGGTGCCCGAAGGATTCGTAATGCCTGAGATGGCAGACCCTCGCATACGACCTGCTGCATCTCTAGTCATTACACGTGATGGCGAAAATGGTGCTGAAATCCTATTTTGTCACAGAGTTTCTCAAATGCCATCATTCCCTGATTTCTGGGCATTTCCGGGGGGCGGTGTGACTCGATTTGACCGCGTTGCTTCTGAAAAATTATCTCAATTATCAGCAGATGAGGATGGTGCTGCCCTTGCCGCTTTGATGCGGGAAATGGTGGAAGAGGTTGGATGGACAAATAGTGATGAAGGAATTGTATTTGCTGATGATAATGTTCGGGATGAAGTAATAAAAAATGGTGAAAATTGGTACCCTCTAGTAAAACAAGGTGACCTTAGTGCTAATTCCAATGGATTCAAAATAATCTCAATCAGAACTACGCCACCTCTTGCTCCTATGCGGTTTACTAACCGCTTCTTCCACCTGCATGACCCAAATCCACCAGAACCAAAACTACCTAGTGGACGAAGCGAATTTGATGAATTTCGTTGGTTAACCCCAAAACAAGCACTTGAATCTTGGAATAATAGTGAAATGAGAATTCCACCGCCTCAAATTACTCTTCTTCGTGATATAATTGAATCTCTAGAGAAAACGGGAGGTGATATTCAATCTGCTACATCAATAATGTCTGAAAATCCACCTAGCGGTGAACATCGAATAGAGTTTGCACCTAGCGTTGAATGTGTTCCACTTCCAACACATACGCTTCCACCAGCCACCCATACTAATTGCTACATCATCGGAGGTATGGGTGGCGACCTAGTAGTCGTTGACCCTGCCGCAAAATCCGATGGTGGACTTGCATATCTTGAGAGAAGAATTAGAGAAGCGGAATCACTTGGTAGCAAAGTCATTGCAACGATTTTCACCCATCGCCACCCAGACCATATTGGTGATTTAACTCGGATTTCAGAAATCTACCAAGCACCAATTTGGGCAACTGCAGAAACTCACAGCGTGATTCCTACTTGTGATACAGACAAGATACTGAAAGATGGTGACACATTCACTTTGAGTGGAAGAAGATGGAATATATTGGAAACCCCTGGTCACTGCCCCGGACATATTTGTCTATCAAATGAAGTGGGTATCATTTC
>JAQXFF010000061.1 GCA_029250425.1 Candidatus Thalassarchaeaceae archaeon
TCCCAATATTTGTATCGTGATCGCAATCAGTAGTAACAACATCAAGACGTACATCATCTTCGCCTTCCACCCTTTCTTGTATTTAGGTAAACGTCGATCTGAAATCATCAGCGACCCTGAAAATAGACATCCTGGAAGCAGCAACCAATCCAGCGCCGGGTGATTGCCATCTCCATATTTCCATTCAATCATTTCTGGGCCTAGAGCCTCAGGTTGAACCCATACCAAACCAGATAATGCCACGAGGAAAAGTGCATTCCCTGGACTTGCAAGGCCATGAAACCATGGATATTCATTGTCTGATTCATGCTGGAAGCGAGCAAGTCGTAGCATTGCACAAACAACAATCCAACAACACGCCATCGCCAGAGGAATTGTCCAATACGGTGCAGCCTCTCCCCAACGACTGAACATTCCGAATACGAGTAGAGCAGGAGCGACTCCGAATGATATAGAATCTGACATCAAATCTAGATAACTACCCAAATATCTGCGTTTGGAATATCGTCTAGCAATTGGGCCATCGATTGCATCACCAATTACTGAAAGTAAGATGAATAACATGGCACACCAAATATAAATTTCAGATAAGTGGCTGTCATCAGTCGAAGCAAATCCATCGAAAGCCAAAATCAGAAATAAGATTGAAAGAGTTCCTAACAACCCATTGCCCAGAGTGATCCAATCGGCGATACCCATCAACCGAAAAGTAGTCTTCATACCTCGACCGAGAGCAATTCAGGGCTTCAATTCTTGCCCTGATTTAGGTCAAAAAGTAACATGAAAAGACTCTGAGCAAGCAGGGCAAGCAAGGCTACGCTTTCCAGGGCGTGGACGAATACGAAGTTGACGCTCACAGGATGGGCATGAAACTTCGACTTTGACAATTTTTTGTGCGACTTTGAATACTGTCGAACAAGATGAGCAGCGCAAAGCGCATGGCCTCTCGTCAACACCCACTTTCAGGATTTTCGGACAATTGGGGCAACTGACTTTTTCATCAATCCAACTCTCACGTGTAGGTTTATGCTCAATACGCGATATTGCTGCACATACACTGCAAGTTATCTCCCCAAGTTCGTGAGGTAGCATACTGTCACAATTTGGACACTGTACAGTAGGGGGTGCAACCTTCGATTCAATTTCTTGTATTTCATCGCTCATGATACCCCTCCTTCAGGAACGCTTTGGTGGACCTATGATGAGAATTCCATTTGGCATGAAGGTAACACCCATATCCAGATCCAAATTAAAAATCTCGGCCATATTTCCAATTGTTCTTTTCGCTGCAACTGCCGAACTGGAATCGGTTGGAACAGGGAGAAAATGCATTACAGCACCTGATTGGAGCATGGAACGAACCTCTTCAGGTATATTTTCGATCCAATCATTGCCATCAACCGAAGTTACTGAAACTCTCTTGGTTACACGCCACCAACGTGCACGTCCCTCATCTCTGTGATTTTCTACTAAGCCATTTTTCTCAAGTGATTGTAAATGGTGGTACAGGTGGTAACGCGTCACACCTGTACTCTTTTGCAGCATGACTGTCGACATCTCTTCGGCATTGAGAAGTTGTTCATACATTGCGAGTCGTGTTGGGTGTGACAATGCCATGGTGCGGCCATCGACACGAATCTTACTCATTGGTGGCCCCTCATTACTGGTCGACCCATCCGCGTATATCAAAGCGGCGACTGGTGAGTTCTGATTCATTGTGTAGTTTGTTTACTCACAAGTAGCCTTAGTGCTTCAGAATAGTCGTTGAAGATTGAAATGAATACTGAGAAAAACAGTGATATTCGATTCCCCGATGTAGCTATAAACGCCCCGTTCAGAATGATTACGAAAACGCTGAGTTCATGCACCGCAACGGCAATGGCTAAACTATCCAATCCAGTTAGTACAGCAACAACAAGGAATACTGTTACTAGAATTGATATCAGAATATTGAATTGAACAATCGAACGTGTGCGTTTTGCTATTCGTATCAACGATGTAATCGCACGCGGATCTTCGCCTGGAATGAGAACATCTGCAGCATCAAGGTTGACCTGTTCGCCACTTCCAACAGCTATGCCAAGGTCTGCTACCGCCAATGCCGCCGCATCATTAAATCCATCTCCAGCCATCATAGTATGACGCCCTTGACTTCGACGTTCAACCCAATTTGCCTTACCTTCTGGATCAATTTCTCCTCGACAATGCTCAGGGGGGATTCCTACTTCTTTGCCCAATGATTCAACAGCAGGCTGTGCATCACCAGACAGAATTTCTACAGCCACCCCCATCGATTGGAGATCATGAATCATCTCTGCCGCACCAGGTCGTAAATCGTCATGAATGAAAGTGAATGCAGCAATTGCCTTCCCATCTTTGGCCAATACGGAAAGACCCCGACCTGCTTTGAGGTCTTTCAACAAGTCAGCAGAAATCTCAATGCCCTCTTGAAGTAACCAATCTTTACGCCCAAAGAGTACTCTCTTTCCACGATGTGTACCCTCTACACCTGCATCTCCGTCTTGGAGTGACTTCACGTTTTCACTCCCTTCTGATTCTGCCTCTTTCAAAATGACTGCAGCATATGGGTGATTAGAACGTTGCTCAAGACCAGCGGCTAATTTGAGCACAGATGATCGTCTCTGACCCTTTAGAAGAATGATCTCATCAAGGCGGGGGTGACCGCTGGTCAGAGTACCAGTCTTATCCAGTAAGGCAAGGTCAATTCTGGCAGCCGCCTCCAAAGCATCACCTCCTCTAGCGACCACTCCTGAAAGTGATGCTGTTGAAAGAGCTGCAGCATGTGGGACCGGGGCTGCTAGCAATAGAGAACAAGGACAAGCGACAACCCACAATAACAATGTCATCCGCAAATTACCAGTCATCAATCCAATTAGTGGGGCTCCAACTAGAACAAGAGGGACCCACCATCGTGAAAACGACTCAAGTGTAGCTTGCACACGAGGGGGACGATCCCGGAATGTGCGTACTTCATCAATTAATCCAGATAATCTGGTTGATATTCCAATCGCTGTAGCTTCTACGACAATGGGGCCACGATCTAGGACCAATCCAGCATGTACATCATCGCCTTCCGCCACACGTACAGGAATACTTTCACCAGTTAGTGGTGCACGATTCAATGAACCAATACCTTCGATGACAATTCCGTCTACTGGAACAATTTCGCCGCTTCTAATTTCAATCCTGTCACCTTCTTCAAGAAGGGCGATTGGAATCATAGTGTCATCTTCGTCCGCACAATCAGAAACTACGTTCGGTTTGAGGCTTAACTGGTTTGGTGTCATCGCTGAAATACTGGTGATTTTCTTCTGTTGTGATATCACTCGACGTGCTCGACGTGGGATTCGATCAAGGCCGCCCTGCATCGCCTGCCTTGCTTTCATTAAGGCAGACTCCTCCATATGCGCTGCAACTGCCACAAGAATTGAAACAATCAAAGCCTCGGACCAATGATTGTCAAGGAAGGCACCCACAACAGCAAGCGAAGTGAGTAATTGGAATCCTAATTCTTTATTCTTAATACCGCCCCAAGCATCGAGAAACATTCTCCAACCTGAAAAGGAAACACCTAGTAATGTCAATGACATT
>JAQXFF010000199.1 GCA_029250425.1 Candidatus Thalassarchaeaceae archaeon
CGCGCTCACAATTACTGAATACATGGGCTCGCAGTGGGCTGCCCGCCTCGCTACCCTCTCGATTTAGTGAATTTGTCGAATGTCAACGATCACTGACTTGCATTTGCCATGCTCTTTCATCCAGAGATGCAGAAAGTGTCCGAAGGTCGAGAACTTGATGGCCCTCTTCTGCCCGCAGGATCGTTTCGCATGCTGCATGAGCCAGAGTTGCAGCATCATGTAGTGATGCACCCTGAGATAGGGCTGCGGCCATTGCCACTGCTGCTGCGTCATGTAACCCGATGATCTGACGGGCTTCATCCATAAGGCAGGGGATATGATGTTCTTCTTCGGCAGTATACAACCACAACCCATGCGCCCCACCCAATACGACAAGGGCTTCCCAGCGATATTTCTTGATCAAATCTCGCGCGGTATCCACTGATGATTCCAACCCGAGACGGCGACGGGTCAACTCTAGACCTCGAATTTCGAAGAGCACGCACGTTGCCCCTTCAGTTCGATTCAATCCAGTCAATTTTGGGTCGCAAATGGTTGGAATACCATTACCATTGGCAACTGAAATAAGTTGCTGCGCCCCTTCATCTGTCACTGCACCTTTGTTATAATCTGACAAAACGAGTACATCGGCATCTGACAAAGATGCCAAAGCAGATACAGTCAACCTCTGGGATACCGCTGGCGGCATCTCACCTTGGGGCTCATCATCGATTTGCAACAAAAGTTGATTTTGATCGATAAGCGACTCTCGTGCACCATAAATTCTGGTTTTGACTATTGTTTGACGGTTGGCAACAACACGTAATCCATTGGTTCCAATTCCCTCTTGCTGAAGATTTGAAGCTAGAGTCTGACCTGCCTCGTCGCCACCAACGATGCTAAACAATCTTGGATTCAATCCTAGAGATGCAAGACCTCGGGCAACGTGTGCAGCAGCTCCTGCGAATTCTTCAGTAGAAGTGACTTTGACAGCGGGAACGGGTGCTGTTGCATTCAATCGATTGGCCCAGCCATGTACGTAACGATCCAGTACCACATCGCCGACCAGTGTGACATTTGTGGGCGGCATATTGTCAACCATGGCACGCAAGCGCTTGAGCCGATCAACCTCGGCTTGGATGATTTCATCGAGTACCCACGGCATCTGTCTCGCCCCTCCGAGTGGAAGGCGCTAATTCAACTTCGCCCGAACAACTCCGAGAATTGTTTTGTGCTCTTCATTGCTAATTGACAGTGAATCTCGCATACTTCCGAGTATGTTTTCTTCATCATCGCTAACATGGCCATCCTGCCATGCAGCCTCCATCGCAGAACAATAAGCCTTCAACCGATCATCCAGGCGTTCACAAACCCAATCCAATTGAACATCGCGGGCGGAATCAAGACCAAGCATTCCAGCAAGTGAATCTAGCATCGCTTGTTCATTGGCATCAACTTCGCCATCCTGCCATGCAACTTCGAGCATTTGCTTGTACAGTGAACTGTTCTCGGCTTCTGGATTGACACTTTGTTCGCGAACTCGCTTTTCAATGGGTTCGGTATCATCTGGTTCAAGGCCAAGGTAAATTGCCATATCATCGAGCATTGCTTGCTCATCTTTGGTGACTACTCCGTCCTGCCAAGCGGTTCGTACAATGTTGTCATAGATTGCAAGTCGGTGATCCAACGATAAATCTCTGCCATCCAGTGGAGCAGGTGCTGCAGGTTCACCGCCTACCGGTGGACGATATGTTCCAGAACTGTCGATATTTCGCAGAATATCGAGTAAACCTGTAGTGTGATTGTGTAGGGATTGAACTGTTGTTTGCTCACCATCAGCATTGACAATCCGTGCATGGATATCCTCGACCAATTCGTTGGCAGCTGTTCGACCATCTGGACTCAGGGCATAAACCCTGCATCGCTGTTTTGCTCCTGCAACATGGCGGGTTTCTTCGAAAATACGATCTTTCTCACGAAGTTTCTTGAGTGTACGTGGCAAGTGTTTCCGAGCAATACCAACTGCGTCCGATACACCAGCTTGTGTCAGTTCAGGTCGTCCCTCCCAAGGATTGTCGCCCAATGGAGTGTCCCATAAATGCAACAATACACGTTGTTCAACGGTGAGTGTGAGCAACATTCCACCTGACATTTGACTCCCTCTTATACCACCGTGGGTCATGGTGACTCTTAGGCAATTCGCCCCAATGCTGCTCCTGAAGGCGTTGCAATCAAAGGGTGGCAGGCACGGGAACGCGAATATGCCCGCACCCACACCCGGGGGTAGCCGTCTCCCTGTACCCATCCAAAGAGATGATTCATGGGCAATTTTAGGCACCACTGCAAACAGATTGTGGGAACGCGGATGCTTTGGCCGGCCAATTCGTGACGGCGTACTCCTAACGACCTCGGAAGTCCTGAATGCTCATCGCCTTCGCGGATTGCCTCTACCTTACGAAAATTGGCTGTCGGACGCACTGCAAAGTAACCCCGAAATATTGTTTGAATGCGAGGTTCTTGACGCGTTAAGATTCCCCGGTGAAAAAGTGGTTTTAGCAGAAAATCTGAGTGCGGCCAATGCAGTATTAATGGATTCCAATTCATGGGCCCTAAGGTGGTCGAGGAATGTCAAACCAAAAGAGGCTGAACCCCTAGCAGAAATCCGCTGGTTTAGGGCCAGTGACGAAATCAATTGGAGTGAACTCGCTGAATGGACATTGAATGTCGAAACAGGTAATCGCATACCTGAATTGTTGATTGTTGACCAAGAGCATGGAGTGGTCACATACCGATGCAAATTCCATAACCCAATGGGACCACTGACAGATCCTTTACGAGGCCTTAGCAATAATCAACGAAGAATGATCTCCCACTCATGGGCGGAATCAAGGGAAACCGAAGGCGGGTTTTGGTTGGACATCACTCGTGAAGAATGGCCAGCAACAGGTGTTGGAATAAATTTGGAAGGCGGGATTTGGATTTCCGAACTTGAAGGGCGTATTGTTAGCCGAATTGTCAACCCTACCATGCCACTTCCCACCGGTGAGGATGGCAACAGAATGGGGATACTCTCGGATTTACTTTCCCGTGGATTGGCCGTACGTTCAGGTTTCAAATATGGCACCAGATGGCGCGTTTACGATGGATTGGTCGGTGGCGAGCACGCCCCGTGGTTGGTCGTTCCACTCGACGAAGCGCCAACAGATTGGGGAGGGGCTTGTCTCGCTGCTAGACTTGCAGCAGGTGTCAACAAACATTGGCTTTGTGCAATGTCTCCAATTGGGAACAATGGGTGGCGATATCTAGCACTTGAACGACCCCCCTCTGATGCCAGATGGACGAATCCTGTCCGCCACTAATTAACGACGTGGATGCCCAAATTCATCGCCCTGATTCTGGACATATTCCATTCTAGTTTGGGCGAGAAGTTGGTCACCTGGACGGCGAATTTGCATGTCATCTTGTGACTTATTTTTCTTGCTCTTTCCTCCGCTGCTAATCATCCATAATGCCATGAGGATAGATACTAATTGGATATTATTTGCGGGTTCGGCCAACCACATCATCGCACTACCAACGTTGCCAGGTGGTTCTGCTTGGAGTGAAACATTGAATTCACCAGCCAATCCAAATTCATCATAGAGTTGCACTTTTCCATTCACAAGCATCCCTGGTGCGAGTAAACCATCGGGGTTTATTTCCAGAGAAATGACACTGCCGTGACCCAAGTTCTGTTGAGGAGCAGTCGTCGCGACACGGTCTAATGGACCTTCAATTACAACATCGTATAACGAATCGCCTGATCCTTCGAATCCAAGCACGTGTTCCAGATTTACAACATCTGTGACATCTACTTCACCGGCCATGTTTTCAGGCACCAACCGATTTGTAACGATTGACCAACCTATTTTCACATCAATTGATGGGTTTTCAGTACCACATCCAATCTCACCCTCAATGTAACCCGTGGTTCCAGGATTGGCCGATTCTGAAAAGGTCAAAGAAAAAGTTTCACTTTCACCAGCTAGTAACATCTGTTCACCCACCAGTGATATGATTCTCCCATCCGTGCTGGTGACTTGTGACCAAGGCATACAATCTTGTTCTGCCACGAATAGTATTGGGACAGTTTCATGCCCCAGTAACCGAATGGGTGAACGCGGTGGCATGATTTGAGCATGACTTGGCCCCGGGTGTGAAATGGTAATATCGGTCCCACTATTGTTGAATGAATCAACGGTCACAGTCCAAGGGACCAAACGGCCATGCCCATCTCTGATTTGGATACCTGTGGCACCAAAGGTGCCACTTGTGAACACGTCCCCAGGATCGTCATCATCTCCATTATTGAGGCTACCATCTCCATCTCCTTCGATGACTTTCAGATAGGCGTGTTCAGGGTCCCGATTTACTTCATTGTGCTCGAAATCAGCAAAATAACGATCTTCGTGTGTGACCAGAAGCCCATGAGAGGGGATATCTCGATCAAACCCTTGCTCAATACGAGATTCCATCCAAATATATTCACCCGGTGCAATTGCAATCCGTACAGTTCCCGCACTTGCCACGTGTGGTAGTATTGTGTAAGTTTCATTCTCAACAGGTCCCAAAGCACCGATTGGGAGATCAAGTGGTTCATTGGCACCAATCAGATACAGAGTTCCAGATGTTGGCAAGGCTGGCGTTCTCCCATTGCCATTCCAATTCCCACTTGCCATGATATCCCAAGCCCCAAGTCCACTCCAATCACTACTGGGAATAGCACTGTGTACATCATACAAATCAACCGCACCAAACATGTGAAGCATTTCATGAATCATGGTCCCCAGCCCCGAAGAAAAAGAAGCAATAGTATAGGCACCAATGGACTTGTCTCCAACAGAAAACCCAGGTGATAGTGGTGCATAATGGCTCCAAATCGCACTTTGGCTCCCACCGTCCTCTTGTGCTGCACCCGTGTGTAAAACGAGAAGGCGGTCCACCCATCCATCATTATCAAAATCATATGGCGACATATCCACATCGTCGAAAGTTGTTGTCAATGCTTCTTCAACCAATCCTGCGGGACCACCAGTGCTGTCATCGCCAACATCCCGTTCACCCCCTATGTCACGACCATAGGCAGCTTCGTTGTGGTGTGCAGTGTGTATTTTGGATTGTATATCTGCAGTTAAAGTTGAGCGCCCCCCACTAATTTCAGAGAAATACGTCGCGGCAGAATTCGCTCCCATTAGCATTGCATCGGCCCGGTCATAATCTGAACCGGCAGCGGAAAGATCATCAGGGAATTCAACAATAATGACCAACCAACGCTCGTCATCTTGCATCTCGACAATTTCTGCATCATTGGTCATAATCACCTCTTCTCGAATAGCATCGAAAATTGGCATGTAGAGGTCTGGTTGACTGGCCAACCATTGACCTCCGAGTATGATAGCAATCGCCAAAGCGACTCGGACTAGCCGACTCATGTCTATTGCGAGTGCAGCGTAATGCTTCAAGCCCACGGCTTGCTGTTTGGTTGAAAGTTAATCAATCGAGGTTTTTGTAAATTCGGAAAGTTCGGCTTCACGTAGTTTCTGAGAAGGGTTTGAATCCAACCACCCCAATCCAGATAGTTTGCAATTCGAAGTAGTAATCGATTGTCTGAATTCCATCGGAAGAGGTGAACCATCACACCCACTGATTATCAGATGATTGACACGATGTCTGAGAACCGTGTCCAGCAATGCATCACGTGCATCAGGATCAAGACACAAAGCCTGATTTTCGACCCATCCTAGCGATTTAGGAGTGGCAGAGTGAGATATTGATGGGCAGGCACCTTCACAATGACACATTGCAAACAAACGAGAATGTAAGGCGCCTTCAGCATCCAAAATTGGATGTGGGGCTTTTGCTTTAGACGATAAGGAGGGCGTGGGCATCCATTGGATAATCACTTCTGGAAGAAGAACCAAGAGAACTGAAAGTGTCAACCATGTACCCTCAAGCGCGGAAGGGCAAGCCAGCCACCATAGGAAAAGTATGGTACCATGTACGCGCAAGCGAAAGGGATCAAATGGTTCACTAACCATCAGTGAGAGGAAACGAGCCATCGTCAAACCAATGAGCGATAGTATGGAAAGGAAGATCCACCACGACACACCAATCCCAACTTCAAACAAAAGAACGGCATCATACTGCACACCTATCCCATTAACACCAGAAACTGTTCCAGCGCTTTCAATGGCCCTAGGATAACCCCACACCCACCATAATACTGCAGATATGAGGCCCACACCAACTCCCCCGACGGTTACAAATCGCAGCCATTTCTGCTCATTGGGTAGCAAGCCTTCAGATGTAAATGATAGAAGTTGTTGGCCAGCCAACGGTAGAGTTGTAATCAGAGCCAAGAGTGCGATCATTGACCAACGAGTACTCATCCATCCATGTGGGTCATAGATTGATATCGTCCCCTCCGCTGCTCCCAATGGCAGAGATGACAACCACGCCTCCAGAAACGGGTTGATTTGCCACCACCAAAAAACGGTAGCCAGACTGAGGACAAACAGAAGGCCGGTGCCTCGCATGGCCAATTCATCGATATGCTCTCGCAAGGGACGTTCCACATCTCGAGAGAGACGAAGACGCAACTCCGACACCTCACATCATGTCCTTGGCTGTCGGAGGTGTGCGGGCAGCCAGAGCAGTTCTGTAAACACCGTATCCTGCCCAAACACTGCAGAAGAATGCAGTAGACCAAAGGTAGGCTGCGGAATCTCCAGACAACAAGTAAAGACCGAGTAAGGCAAAGCCCACAGCAAGAATTCCACGGCGGAGCCCT
>JAQXFF010000212.1 GCA_029250425.1 Candidatus Thalassarchaeaceae archaeon
GCACCAACAATGGAATATGCAGTTAAACAGGCCACACCGCGTTCGGCTGGAGATTCTAAGAAAAGAGTGTGGATTCATCCAGACGATTTGACGTACATGTATAATTGGATCAATAATCGCACAAGTGATACCGCATCTCTAGCAGTATTGGATGACGCCCATCAAGCCATCCAGTCGTGACAAGAAAACAAACGCAACTCATCTTCACTCCATGCAAGTGGTTGAGGTGGATTAAGACACCACCCGACTTCCTTGATATTCAAATCCTGAGAATCCCAAGGTTCAGGAACTGGTTCAATGTCAACCTCAATCCAGACAACATCGCCCCCACCATCGGCCAGATTTTCAGCAACTTTCCGCGCAGTACCCAACAATCCAGTTTCTTCGTATACCTCACGCAGTGCACCCCGAATACTATCTTCTCCATCCTCTACCCAACCTCCTGGTAATTCCCAACCACGTTTCTCATGTCTGACCATCAACCAGCATGCATCGTCATGATCGATTGCCACGGGTGGGTTTTGGAGGGGGGTGACCCATGCGACGACCCATTTTTTAGGCATAAAAAAACCTCAGGGAATATGCACATCATCACCAGTTTGGAGACCTTTCTGGGAAATTTCAAAATATTTTTCAGCCCAATTTTCCCCTCGTGTGAGTAACCTTCTTGAAAGGAAAAATGCTGTCGAAAATTCACTGTTATCAATCAGTCTAATCAATTCAATTTCATCTTCATTAACTACTGTTTCAATGTATTCATCAGTATGTCCATCTTCAATATTGGTTGTGAATCGGGATGCGAGGTCTTGCATTTTACCGAGGAATTGATCACGGATCTCGATGGTCGGTTGTTTCCACGGCAATCTTTCACCAGTTTCCATACGAACTTCCATCCTATTACGAAATTGATCACGAACGTCTATGTGTGGCGCATTGGTCTGAGCTTGGTCATAGCAAAACCAAGCCTCATCAAAGGTACCCATTCGCTCATGCGCACGTGCCAACTCTGTCCACATTTCGAAATTTTGGGGGCGATTTGATAGTAGCAAGCGCGCCAAGGGAATGCACACATCATCACCTTCAGAAACCCAGAGTCTCTCAACCCTACGTCCGAACAGTACATTGCAACGTGGATCCGATAAATCGAGGATTGCAAAACGCTCAGAGAACTTTTGAATCATTTGAGCGTTCAGTGATTCGTACCAAAGATCAGGGTCAAGATGGTCGCTGATTAATGCAGCTTCTAACAGTTCAATTCCAACATCAAGTATGGGGATGCCAACAAGTTGATTGACTTGCTCAGGGTCTCTTCCAAGAACTGAAAATAAATCACTCAACAAGGCTCTAAGTCCAATTTCATCTGCTAATTTGACCTTGATTTGAGCCAAAGTCCTCCAATTTTCAGGATGTGTAAAGTCATGGAGTAATGCCTGTCTTGCATTTTGTTCAGCCCATCTTGTATTCTCACTATCTCGCTCAACATCTACTTCAGAGAGGCGCAAAAACTTGAGTGCTTGTGAACGATGCCTGTCGCCTAAACTTCGGCGAGGATGTTGAAGACGACCGGCCAATCCCTCTACCAAATAATCACCTATTGAACTGAAGTATATGGGGCGGGGTCAATTTCAGGGGGCAGGGTAGCATCGTATCCAATTTTTGAAGTAGTGCCATCTTCATTGCGTGACGGATCTAGGCTACTTCCTTTTTGTCCTGAAAGTATGATTGTATCTTGATCGGGTTGCCACCGTGTCATCAAAGCCCATTCAACCCGTACCGGGCTGCCAACATCAATGTCTTTGTTCACAATTGTGACTGATTTCATACTCTTGTGTCCATTCAATGCTGCTGTAATTGATTTACGACCATCATCGGCACTATTTGGCGTGATACTCACAACTGCCGAGAGCCAACCACAACCCCCTTCTGTCATGTGTACATCGTGACAAGTTGTAACTTTTGAAACCGCTGATTTGATGGTCGGAGCACGAGGCAAACCCATGAGGGCCTTATGCTCGGCTTCAGCAGGTATCAAAGCGTGATAAATTGGATTGTTACGGTGATGTAAAGAGTGGATTTCGAATACTGGTTCCATTCTTTCATCGTCAATTGTACCTGTGATGTCAACATAGGGTGCTTCGACATCGTCTTCTAATGTGATTTCAGCTGTCATCGCATATTCTGCATTTGCAGGTACAGGGATTCCATTTTCTAGGGTGAC
>JAQXFF010000228.1 GCA_029250425.1 Candidatus Thalassarchaeaceae archaeon
AGACATCGCTTGCCTTGGCGCGATCAATGTAACCAGAGATTTTGTCAAAGGCGCGTTGGTCAATAACCGCAGTCATGAAATTGGTGAAATCCCTTGCATCACCCATGGTGATTTTTCGCACTTCTGTGCACAGTGGTTCTGCGATTCGGCCCCACACAGAAGCGGGTACGTATGCGCGCGAGGCTGCTGAACACTTTTGCCCTTGATATTCAAAGGAACCACGCAGCAGTGCAACAAGCAATCCTTGTTCGTCACAATCGGGGTGCGCTACCACGAAGTCCTTGCCACCAGTTTCCCCTACAATACGGGGGTAGGATTTGAGATTCGGGAGTGCCTCTCCTATTCTCTGCCATAGGCCTTGGAATACTGCTGTTGAACCCGTGAAATGAACGCCTGCGAAGTCTGGATTTGACAAGCACACATCGGAAATATCTGGGCCACTGCTAGGCACGAAGTTGATGACGCCTGCTGGTAACCCTGCTTCCATCATGAGTTCCATCAAAACATAGTTTGAGTGATACGAATTTCGGCTTGGCTTCCAGACAGCAGTGTTGCCTAGTATTGCGGGCGCACTTGGTAAGTTTGCAGCAATACTGCTGAAGTTGAAGGGGGTGATTGCCAATACGAATCCTTCCAATGGGCGAATCTCAGTACTATTGTTGACACCTGTTGGGGAGACCAATGGCTGGTACATGTCATGGAATTGTCGTGCGTAAAAGCAGTTGAAATTCCAGAAATCAATCAATTCACAGGCTGAATCAATTTCGGCTTGGAACGCAGTTTTACTCTGATTGAGCATGGTAGATGCGTTGACTTTCATGCGCCAATCTCCTGCCAAGAGTTCAGCACATCGCTCAAAGATTGCACATCGCGCCTCAAGTCCGATGTTGATCCAAGCGTCCTGTGCATCGATTGCAGCTTGGCAAGCAGCCGCAATTTCTGCCTTGCCTGCTTGATGCACATTGGCAATGATATGGCCATGTTTGTGCGGGATTACCTGAGTTGCAGTGTTGCCAGTAAACACCTTCTCACCATTGATGATACAAGGGATTTCTACCACTTCCGCCATCTGGCGATCTAACTCATTTTGTAGTGCGGCACGTTCAGGACTTCCCGGTATATATCCAAGGATGGGCTCGTTGATAGGCTGGCTTGACATACATCCGACCCTTTCTATACAGTGTTTGATGGTTGCGAATCACGCCTGAGCCTATGGCCGTGCGATTCAAGGGCCGGCGTGGTGGCCATTGTACCATGTCGGAGGGGGGACCGGTTCGCACGGCATTGTATGCTGCGCATGTGGAACGTGGCGGCAATCTTGTTGATTTTCATGGATTTGAATTGCCCATTTGGTATACTTCAATGATGGAAGAACATCACAATACACGTGAGAATGCTGGTTTGTTCGATGTATCCCACATGGGATTTTTTCGATTTTCTGGAGAAAATGTTCGTGAATGGTTGGATGGCGTTGGGACCCAAAAAGCCAGTCTGATCAATCCTGGGCGTTGTGCTTACACACACTTCCTCGACAAAGATGGAATCATCATTGATGACATGATTTTCTGTATTGTCAGTGAAACTGAAATTTTGGGTGTGCCCAATGCGAGTATGATTGAACATATGTGGGATCATTTCCACTCGCATATTAACGATGGCATCAGCATCGAAAATTTGTCGGATCAAACCAGTATTCTAGCATTACAGGGGCCGAAGTCACCGGATGTTTTGGCGGCTGTTTTGGGTGATGAAAACGTCGTCCGACATTTCCACGGGCGCTCGATTTCTGAAAATTCATTGGGTATCACCGGCTGGATTCAAGGAACTGGATACACCGGAGAACGTGGATTCGAAATCTTCGTTCCCAACGAACAAATCAAGGTACTCTGGGATGCTCTTCTCGATGAAGGTGGACACGGGATTTGCCCGGTCGGACTTGGGGCTAGAGATACACTTCGAATGGAGAAAGGGTTCTTGCTTTCAGGTCAGGATTTCTGCCATCCTGAATTGGGTGGTTCAGAGTACTTGTCTCGTGATTCTGCTGAAACCTTCGTACCGTTTGGGTTGAACCTTGATCACGACTTCCTCGGCAAGGCTCGTGTAGAAGCGACAAAAGCCCAGCACCTCGATGGAGGTGGCATCAAATGGCTTGGCCTCAAGGCCACGGGCAAGGGTCCTTTCCCGCGGATGGGTCATGCAGTTCTGAAAGATGGTGTCCAGATTGGGACAATCACTTCAGGTGGCCCATCCCCGACTCTTGGAAAAGTCGGCATTGGTTTGGCTTATCTTGAGGGTGTAGAAGTGGGTGAGGAAGTCGAAATTGCAGTGAATCCCCGCCGAAATCTTCCAGCGGTCGTCGTTCGACCGCCGTTCATCTAAACTGAACGTTGAAATGGAAACGCCCAAAGGGCGTTCCCATGCAAGCGCGCGGCCGACTCGTTATCTCGCTTCTTTTGATTCTCATTCTCGCCCCTTGGGTTGGAACCATAGATGCAACTGAAGACACACGGGATGCCGATCTTTCTGAAGTATTCCCCGTCTTGAATGAAGCGCAAGTCGATGCCATTCTGAGCACTGGTGCCAGAGGTGTAACCACGTGGGTCAAGCAAGGTACTGCGGATACGAGTATCAACAATGGGCCAGGGGATTACAACAGCGTTTGGATTAGTGATGTTGTCAATACAACAAACAGTGCAGTGATTATCGCAGGATCATATCGAGGTGAGGTAAACTTTGACAATGGTCCAACACCCACCGTTCGTGATGAACGCACAGCCTTTGTGGCCCACATGGATCAATGGGGTGGTTGGACCTGGTTCCAGCACACAGGGAAACCAAATGATTCGTTTGGTTCTGCTCATGCAGAAGAAGCCACAGTCGGTCCAGCCGGTGTTTGGGTCTGTGGTTGGTTTACAGACACCATAACGTTCGGTGAAAATTCCGTCACAACAGGCGGTCTGTATTCGGATGGATTTGTAGCTCTATACAATGCATCTCAGGCCAATTGGGATCTTGTGACCACATGGGGTGGCCCGAGTAATGACTACGCAAATGGCTGTGCAGCAACTGGCGATGGTGCAGTTTACG
>JAQXFF010000074.1 GCA_029250425.1 Candidatus Thalassarchaeaceae archaeon
GGTGACAATCGTTTCAGAAGGCAAAGGAACCACCATTGGGTACATTCTGCTTTCTTTCCGGCCTCATCTGCATCTTCCCATGGCGCAGGGTGTGGCTCTGATGCCAGTGCATGCAGCCAGCGAGAAAGGGCTCCATATCCTCCGAGGATATGCCATGAACGAGCCAAGGATTCGATTCTTTCAGAATTCATCTCTGGAATCCATTCAGTATGTCGAGGATGGTTTTCGGAGTGCAACCAATCCTCATTAAATTGCAAACTCTGTTGAGTGCCCAACCCACGGATTCGTGACATTGACCACGCTTCTGTTCCAATCCCAATAGAGGCTATTTCACCAAGCCAATGGATCGATGGTGAGGATTTAAGCAGGGATGAATCTGAAGGGGGACGCAAGCCAATTTCGGTGAGGGCTCTGCTCCAACTATCGATGTGTCCCTCTTTGTTCGGATCTATGATGATGGCTGTTGAATGACTAGATGCGGTGGTACTCCAATCTCTTAGTACCTCAATTGTTGCTGGAATATCCAAACCATTTGTTGGTACCAATAGACGTGTAACTGAATGCTCTTGAGGTTCAGGTTTCCAAATGTCATGAGTTTTCAGCCATTTGGGAATTGTGTCTACTGTGCATGGGTGTACATCCTCAAGTATGGCTCCGTGTAGCCCCAAGCGATAGTTTCCAATGGGTGCCTCACCGTGTTGACATAATTGGTGCAAATCACTGAATCGATTCAGGTTGAGCAAAATTCGGCGATCACTTTTCGCCAAAGTTGGCATTTGATCCATCAGAACAATACCTGCAATTCCAGTCAGTGTGAATGGCTTGTTCTCTAGGGATTCAAGTGCATCAATGAGTGTGCGCCTGTGCTGTAATGGATGCAATCCATTCATCTGCCGGCCCATTCGATTCACGATGTTCTCGAATGAATCTATGCCGGGGCCGTCCCAACTTCGGACATCTTCAATGTCGAATGCCTGGGTTAATCTTGCCAAAGCACGTGTACGCCCTTCCCCCCAACGATGTTCTGGCGTGGGGTGAAGTAATGGGAATTCACCACTTCTAGCAGCCAATTCACATTCAGCATGCAGTAAACGATGCCCTGTTGCATTGAATGGCAAGAGGCGAGCCAAGCGTAAATCAGCCTGTAAGGACTTTCTCAATGAGGCCAAAGTGTGATGCCGGGAACGATCAATTGGACCAATATCTGCAGATTCTAAACGATACAATATTTCGGCTCTAGACGCTTCGGAAGAATGGATGACCAGAATTGGTTCCAGCCGTGGGTCGAGAACTTGGTCTCGCAATTGTTGGAACAGCCAATCGGGAAACCGACCGGGTGGAATATGTTCCAAAGTCAATGTGCAATCCATGATAGAGGCCCCGTGAGCGTTCTAGGTTCTCGCGGGGGTTCTTGAAGCATTGGAATGGTTTACTCCCTACGAACCAATGCTGCAGCCCCTAAGGCAATGAGTCCCAGTGGAGCCAAGAAACCCGGTAACAGACCTTCATCTGGTGCAGGTTCGATAACAATCTCCGGTGTTTCTTGATTCCATTCATGGACCACCACCAGTGAGAGGTCATCACCATCGTAGGCATCGGGAAGCGTAATTGCTTGCTCTCCACCCACTGTCGTTCCGTTATTGGCAGTAACATTGAGTTCAATTACGGCACGCACAAGATCGTCATAGTGCTCCAATCCATTACCGCCATCAGGGAAATAACCTGAATGCTCTACGACCATCAAACGATGTGTCCATGACATAAATTCAGGTTCATCTGGGTGAATACCCATTTGCCATGTGATTACCCCCGAACTGTTGTCACCTGTCCATGTGAAATCCGATTCGACACCGTTCCATGACCTATACTCATGTTTGTCTGCAAACATCTCAGAATAATCTGATTCCAATGATTCGCCGTTGGGTGCACTACCTGCGACAAATCTGTAACCATCGAAGACGACTGTAGGTGCGGCCCTTTCCAAGCCGTTTGCAACGGACTTACTGGTTTCTCCATACAGGTCAATCCAACGCTCATCTCCAGCCTGAGAGCCAAACGGATCCTGAGATTCACCAATGTAGCGATGGTGAACCAATACTGTGGCATCTTCTCCCTCAAGTGCATCCATCAATGCATGTTCTGAATCTACACAATTTTCACACCATGTAGCAGTGTATACTTCGACGATTTGAGTTGCTGTCATATCACCTCCGACAGACAAAGTGGTTGAATTGTTTGAGATTCCAGCCAAATCAATCACATGTCCGCCTAGAATTCCTTGATCAGGAATCATGATTGGGGCACCCGCTTGAACTGGGGCTGGTAGTAACAATGCAACGAACAATAGCAGTGTCAAACTCTTGCGCATGGATGGGCTACTCCCATCCCATCTCTAAAGCATGCGGCTCAAAGTGCAGCGAACGCAGCGATGGTTCTGTCAATGTCTTCATCGGTAATGTGGAGATGAATCACAGCGCGAACCGCAGTAGGCCCAACATCGAGAACGTCAACACCATGTTCGGCCAAGCCGGCCATAATTTGTAGTGCACCCAATTCACCATCAACATAGACCATGTTGGTCTGTACGCTGTCAAGGTCTACTGAAAATCCGTCCATGGCATTCACAGCTTCCGCCAATCTACGCGCACGTGTGTGATCTTCTGCCAAACGAGTAATGTGGTTATCCAATGCATACAATCCACCTGCAGCGATAATCCCTGCCTGTCGCATCCCGCCACCAAACATCTTGCGCCATCGGTGTGCCCGTGCAATAAACTCTGATGAACCCACGAGAACGCTGCCAACAGGTGCACCCAAGCCCTTTGACAAGCAAATGGAAATTGAATCATAATCGCGGACCATGCGGGCTGCGTCAGTGCCTGTGGCGATGACTGCGTTGAACAAACGTGCACCGTCGATATGGGCGGCACAATCGTTGTCGTGTGCAATCTTTACAATGGCATCCAGAGTCTCTTGTGGATAACAAGTGCCGCCACCCCTATTTGCGGTATTTTCAACACAGACAAGAGAACCATCAGGATAGTGTGCAAGACTACCTTCTGCCTTTCGAATCGCATTGGTAACATCATCAGGATTCATAATGCCACGAACCGCAGGCACCAATGCAATTGAACAACCGGAAAGGGCGGCGTATCCACCGC
>JAQXFF010000254.1 GCA_029250425.1 Candidatus Thalassarchaeaceae archaeon
GAAACCCGAACGGTACGTCATCCAAGAAAGATGCCAGAGAAGCCTACAACGAAAGTTGATGACAACGATATCGATTTAGATTTGTGATCACATGTGGCGTATTGGTATTGATGAAGCGGGTAGGGGCCCGGTCATTGGCCCTCTTGTTGTGGGGGCACTCTGTGTCCCTGAAGTGGATTTACCCTTATTGCACGAGATGGGGGTCACTGATTCAAAATTACTATCCGAATCAAAACGAATTGAACTGGATACTTGGATTCGTGAACAATCAAAAATTAGAGGATGGAAATTTGAATTGCACATTTCAAAGCCATCTGAGATTGATTGTGCGATGGCAATGACCAATCTCAATGATCATGAAGTGACTTTATTCGCTTCTTTGGCGAGGAAATTGAAAACTGATGGAGGAGGGGGTATTCTACAGTTGGATGCATGTGATTCCAATGCGGGACGTTTTGGAAATAATGTTGCCAACCTTATCCCGGATTGGCCATGGGAGGGTTGGACAATGAACAGCCGACATGGTGCTGATTTGCACTGCTTGGCTGTTGCTGGTGCTTCGATATTGGCCAAAGTGGCTAGGGACCAAGCAATTCATTCACTTTCCGCTGAAATTGGAATCGAATTGGGTTCGGGATATCCATCCGACCCAACAACAATTGCGGCGTTGCCTCTATTGATCGATGGTCCCGAACCTCATGACTGCTTGCGATGGGGTTGGGCCACAGTCAGAAACGCATGGCTGAAGATGCATGAAACATCACCTCCACAAAGACCGTTGGACCCGAATGCGCCACCCAACGCGCAGAGAACCCTATTTTGAGCCCCGCATGTTCAAGAACGAGAGGCCAACGGTTTCGCCCTATGGGCGAACTAGATTCAGCAGTCATTGCACTGTTGCGGAAGTATGCCTTGCAAAATGCACTCGAATATGATGGACAGGGCCAAGTTGGTTCGGTCATGGGCAGAGTGATGGGGGAAAATCCAGACCTTCGAAGCCAAGCAAAACATCTGACTCCTGCAATTGCCAGCCAAGTTGCAGAAGCAAATGCATTGGCGACAGAAAAGGGATTGGAACACATCCGCTCTATTCTTGAAAGTGAGTCGCCAGATGCGCTTGAAAAGAAAGTCAAGGAGCGAAGAGAGGGGTTGCCACCATTGCCAAATGCCGAACAAGGAAAGGTAGTTCTTAGATTTGCACCCAACCCGAATGGACCTCTTTCCTTTGGTCATGCCCGCGGAGTTGTCATCAATGCTGAATTCGCCAGAATGTATGACGGTGAAGTGATTCTACGCTACGATGACACAGATGCTGTTGTTAAACCCCCTGACCCAAAGGCATACGCACTCATCGAGGAAGATTTTTCTTGGCTTACTGGGCAAGTACCAAACCGAATAATCAGGGCCTCCGATAGGATGGAAATATACCTCACACATGCAGAGAAAACTTTGGCAGAAAATCACGCCTATGTGTGTGAATGTACAGGAGATGCGTTCAAGGAATTCAGAATTTCAAAGACAGAATGCCCATGCCGAAATCGCTCGACTGAAGATAACTTGTCCCTTTGGGAAAAAATGAATGACGGTTCAATCCAACCTGGCGGAGCTGTAATCCGAATCAAAACGGACATGACACTCGCCAACCCAGCACTCCGAGATTGGCCTGCACTTCGAATTCAACATGCAAATCACCCAATGGTTGCAGATCGCTACAAAGTATGGCCATTACTTGATTTTCAAAGCGCTGTCGAAGATCACCTCCAAGGCGTAACCCATATTGTTCGTGGAAAGGATTTGATGGATTCAACTCGGAAACAAACTCTGCTATACGAAAAATTTGGTTGGGAGTATCCAGAAACATTGTATTGGGGTCGTGTCAAAATTTTCGAATTCGGAGGATTTAGTACATCACAAATGAAGTTAGATATTGCAGCAGGTCAATATTCTGGTTGGGATGACCCACGATTACCAACGCTCAGAGCAATGCGGCGGCGTGGATATGACGCTGGGGCCATGCGGAAATTTTGGATTGACCTCGGCCTGACTCAGAAGGACATCTCCGTCCCTATGTCCACGCTGAACAGTCTCAATGCCAAGGCGGTCGATGCAGAGGCGCCACGGCTCTCATTTGTGCGTAATCCACGTTCCATAAATCTGGATATTTCTGATATTGAACTGGCCAAAGTGACCTTACCAATCCACCCCGAACATCCAAACAAGGGAGTTCGTGAATGGCCACTTGGAGAAGGGACCCTCACGGTGAAGATTGCTAGGGAAGATTTTGAAGTGCGTGGAGCAAAACGTTTGAAGGATTTTGCAGACATTGAAATCCATCATGAAAAGACGGCGAGTGGATGGAGAGGAGATGTCATTCGAACCGAACGCGTTGATAACACTCCGATTATTCATTGGTTAACCAGTAATATGGCACAACCAGCAGTATTGCTGCTTGAAGAAGAAGGCGAATTGATTGCAGCTGAAGGTTTGTTGGAAGTCAACGATTACCCAGATGGAACGGTGATCCAGTTGGAGAGAATGGGATTCGCTATTCTCGAAGGCATCGAAGACAATGGAGCACGTCGATTGGTCCGATTACATGGTTAGATTGCCCACACGCGCGCGCACGAGGGTTCTAAGTCAAATCTCTTCGTCGCCAGAGCATGCAGGCCCGCCAATCTCGTCGAGCCTACACGATTCTCATCATCCTCTTGGCTTCGATTATCCCTCTCAGTATGCCCCCTTCAGCAAGTGCAGGAGTTGTGTGCTGTGAGCCCAGCGAATTCGAATTGTTTCTTGTTGGAGAAAACAATGAGGCTACAATGACTCCTTTTGAGAATGAACTTGTAGGAATTAATGAAAAAGGTGTCAGCCAATCTGTTCAGGGGACTGAAGAAATAGCAACATGGAGTATCGATTGGAAACAGAGTGCGACACTTCCTGAATCAACGTGGAGATTCAATATTGCCTATGAAGTGGAAAATGCAGCCGGAGTCTATGCCAATGCGACTGTTGATGTTCGGATTGGAAGTAACGTCTACACCGCTGAAAGTGGGACACCTGGAGCGTTTATGTCAGGTGAGGACGTCATTGGCATTGACATTGAAATTCCTCAGGTCGCAGTTAGCATGAATGATCCAATAGAGGTCACCTTTTCAGTTCGAAGTATGATTTTCACACAACCTGGTGATGAATCCGCCATTCGATTTGTTTGGGGTGAAGATACGGGGAGTTGGCTTAGGGTAAACTTGCCATTGATCACCATCGATATGCCCAATGCATTGGTCGTTGGCGAAGAGGTGTTTTTCCCAGTTCTATTGAAATCTGGCTTTGGGGAACGAATGTGGTCATCGCTGGAAGATTTTGAATTCAAGGTTGGAGGGGTCGTCATCAGCGATGTTCGTTCACCTAGCATTGTCTCAGGGGGTGTAGAGGTCCCATTTGTTTGGAATCCAGGTTCCAGCCCAACCGATGGGAATTATCAGATTAATTTGTCCATTTGGCTGAATTCAGGTGACATACCCCTGACAACCGGTAGGGTGCATGAAATCACATTCGAAGAAGGTGGAGGTACCCAGAATTACCACTTCGGTGAACCCGCAAGAGCTGTAAGCAGCCGATTGGATGTCGACATTGCTGTGAAATATGATGGTTCACATATCACTCGAACTGTAGAATTAGAAATAGAAGGGTCAATGGCCTCTTGGTTGCGCTGGGTACCTCCACCTTCTTCGAATGTGAT